>WLCR01000030.1 GCA_009705235.1 Actinomycetota bacterium
CACCGGTCTTTCAAAGTCATGCTGCATCAGGCGGATCGCACTCGCTAGTAATTGGGTCGCTTGTGATTCATGTAATCGGGCTTTCACTATGGGTGGGTGGAATTCTTGCACTAGCGATGCTTTCGGAATCTGATCGCGCAATTGCTGTACCACGGTTTAGTCATTTGGCGTTGTGGTCTGCAATAGCAGTTGTGATCAGTGGAACTGTAAATGCGTGGACTCGCCTTAACTTTGAAAGTGCCTTGAATTCGATCTACGCCTACATAGTGATTGCAAAAACTGTTGCAACAATCGCTTTGGTTGCTATTGGTTACTTGCACCGTAAAAATCTTGAAGGTAAAGAGTCAATTAACTGGAATGGTTTTGCTCGACTACTTTCAGTTGAAGCAATAATTATGGTTGTTACCATCGCAATGGGTTCGTGGCTATCAAATACTGGTTCACCAGATCGACCAGGGTTAGAAAAGTTTGATCCAGCACTAGCTGTCGTAGGGATTGCAACACCACCTAAGCCAACTTGGCCAAGTATTTTTGTAAGCTACGAACCAAATGCTTTGATTATTGGCATCTTGGTGATCATGGTTGCTCTTTATATAAAAGGTGTAATGGTTTTAACCAAACGTGGAGACAAGTGGCCAGTTGGTCGCACTGTCTCATTTGCTGCAGGAATTGCGGTAATAGATTTTGCTACTAGCGGTGGCTTAGGTTTGTATGCACATTTCTCATTTTCATATCACATGATTGCCCACATGCTCTTGGCCATGATTGCACCCATCGGATTAGTTCTCGGTGCACCAATGACTTTGGCGTTAAGGACTCTGCCCCAAGGTCGAACTCCAACCGAGCGTGGCGTTCGTGGTTCGTTATTAGCTGTCCTGCATTCAAAGGTCGGATTGTTTTATACCAATCCAATCGTTGCATTATTAATTTTTGATGGATCGTTATTTGCTTTGTACTTCACAGATCTATTTGCCAGCATGATGCAAAGTCACATTGGACATTTGTTTATGACGCTTCACTTCTTGGCAGCCGGATTCTTATTCTTCTTTGTTGTGATTGGAATTGATCCAAACCCACGAAAAATCCCTCACTTAGTCAAGATTGTAATTTTGTTTGCAGCAATGAGCATTCATGCATTCTTTTCAGTGGCATTAATGTCTACAACGACTTTGATTGATAAGGGATTCTTTGCCTCACTTCAAACACCTTGGCTTACAGACTTGTTGGCGGACCAAAAGCTAGGTGGTTCTGTTGGCTGGGCAATGGGAGAGATCCCGATCCTGATTGCTTTAGTTGCCACCTTTATCAATTGGCTTCGTGATGACACACGTGAAGCTAAGAGAATTGATCGTAATATTGTGCGCCAAGCGGCAATGGGTCAGCCAGATGATTTAGCAAACTATAATCAGTACTTACAAAAGCTGGCACAACGCGATAAGAATGAGTCCTAATGGAAAACATATTTGATCTACCGTCAGAGTACAAAGAACTACGTGCAAGCGTTCGTGCTTTGTCTGAAAAAGAAATCGCACCACATGCTCAAGCAGTTGATGAAGATCATCGTTTCCCACAAGAAGCAAAAAATGCGCTTATTAAAAATGGATTGTATGCAGCTCATGTTCCAACAGAATTTGGTGGTGATGGGGCAGATGCGCTTGCAACTGTTTTAATCATCGAAGAAGTTGCTCGCGCATGTGGTTCATCATCATTGATCCCAGCTGTAAACAAACTAGGTTCTATGCCATTGATTTTGGGTGGCAATGATGAGCAAAAGAAGCGTTGGCTACCTCGATTGGTAAAGGGCGAAGGTTTTTCATACTGCCTATCTGAATCAGAGGCAGGATCTGATGCATCTGCGATGCGTACGAAGGTCGAACGTTCCGGTGATGGATGGGTTCTAAACGGCAGTAAGAAGTGGATCACAAATGCTGGCGAATCAGAGTTTTACTCTGTGGTCGCACAGAGTGATCCAGCTCTTGGAACAAAAGGAATTACAGCTTTTGTAGTTGAAAAATCAGATCCTGGTGTTTCATTTGGTGCACCCGAAAAGAAAATGGGAATGCGTGGCTCGCCAACCCGAGAAGTTTATTTCGACAATGTTCAACTAAGTGATGATCGCCGGATAAGTGAAGTAGGACAAGGTTTTGCATTAGCAATGAACACACTTGACCACACACGCATCACAATTGCCGCGCAGGCAATAGGACTTGCGCAAGGTGCATTTGATGTTGCTACTAAATATGCGCATGAGCGGCACCAATTCGGTAAGCCGATTTTTGACTTTCAGGCAATTCAATTTATGTTGGCTGATATGGCGATGAATATAGAAGCGGCACGCTTGCTTACATATTCCGCTGCAATCAAAAGCGAAAATAATGAGAAAGACCTTCGCTTCTTTTCAGCAGCCAGTAAGTGTTTTGCCAGCGATATAGCCATGAAGGTAACGGAAGATGCAATTCAGGTTTTAGGTGGTTATGGATATGTCACCGATTATCCAGTGGAGCGAATGATGCGCGATACAAAGCTAACTCAGATTTATGAGGGCACGAATCAGATTCAGCGCATCGTAATGGCGCGTAATTTACCTAACGGTTAAAGCGCACAACTATCGAAGGCGAAGCAGCGGCATCCAAAGGGATGTCATGTGATTCATGTGGCAATTCTTCGCTATTTAGTTCACCTGCATAAACCAAGCCAATTTTCCATGCATTTAATTTAGGTAAAGCTCGATCGTAATAACCCCCACCTTGTCCTAACCGATAACCAGATTGATCAATCCGAAGTGCCGGAACAATTACTGCAGATATCTGCGAAAGATCTGTCAGTGCATTACCTCGTGGTTCCATAATCCTTTTTTTCGTATCTAACTGTTCCGAATCACCATTCCACGTAACCCATTCCAGCTGATCCCCATTGATGCGAGGCAAGACGAGAGTTTTTCCATCTCGTAGAAAGGCCTCATTAATTTCAAGGGTACTTGGCTCAAAATCGTAGGAAACATAAGAGGCAATTGTTGAAGCTGAGACAATTTCTGGTGCTTTTAAGATGACATTAAAGTTGCAGGGGATGAATTTCTGAGAACGCTCGCGACGGGCTCGATCTCGTAATGCAATTTTCTGATCTGTCATTTAAATCTCCCGTTAAATCCCAACGATTAAACTGTTCAACAAGTAGGGTTCGATTATGTCAGAACACACACGGGTAGATGAGTTTCTAACCTCCTTACTCGCCATCTGCAAACCACTAGAACCATTTGAGATGCCGTTGCTAGATGCGCATGGTGCCACTCTTGCTGAAGATATTTACGCCGGAGATCGGTTAGTTTTGCGCTCCGGAACTCGTATTCGCTCGACCCAGATTGGGTTAGCGGCATCAATAGGTAGAGACCATTTACCAACTCGTCCGCACCCACGTGTTGTAGTGCTTTCAGCTGGCCCTGATTTAGTCGAACCAGGTCAACCGTTAAAAAGTGCTAGCGATGAGTACGAGACAAATTCTTGGCTGTTAACAACAGCTGTTCGCGAAGTAGGCGCAGTTGCTTATCGTGTTCACTCTATTCCAGATGATGAAGCTCAATTGCAGAAAGTAATTGAAGATCAACTAGTACGTGCAGACCTAATCATCATCAGCGGTGAACGCAATGATGATTCATTTGATTTAATTTCCCGCACGCTTGCTGGTCTGGGTGCAATTACAACAGTGGATTTGGCGATTGAAGCAAGTGGTCGCCATAACTTCGGAACAATTGGTCCAGATAACACCCCAGTTGTGACCCTGCCTGGTGACCCGATTGCTGCATACATATCTTTTGAGTTATTTGTTCGTCCGATGATTCGCACAATGCTAGGAGCGGCAACTATCCACCGACCATCAGTTAAGGCTGCACTTGAAAAGCCAATCTCATCAGATTCTGGAATGCGTTCGTACATTCGTGCAATTTTGGCTGATGATGGAAAATCTGTAACACCTCTAGCGAATCAGGATGAACAATCAACCTTGTCTGATGCAAATGCGTTTATTGCAATTACTGAAACCGATACATCGCTTAAGGCTGGAGATCAGGTCAATGTCGTAGTTCTTGAGCGCCGATACATCTAGTCTCATGAGCACCGGCTGGCCTGTACTTTTAGAAAAAGAGGAAATATTTTTACGGCCTTTACGTTTTCGAGATCGTGCAATCTGGAATAAAGTACGAGCGGAAAATCGCGATTGGCTCTCGCCTTGGGAGGCCACAATCCCTGCAATCAGCCAAGAAAGCTACAAAGAACTTCCTTCTTTTTATGAAATGGTGAAAATTCTCAATCATGAAGCACGTAATGGTCGCTCATTTTCCTTTGCAATCTGGCATGGCAAGAACCTGATTGGCCAGATATCTCTAGGCGGAGTCATCTATGGAGCAATGCGCGGGGGACATATTGGATATTGGATAGATCGCAACTTCGCCAATCGAGGCTATACAACTTCGGCGGTTGAAATGCTTACGCAATATGCTTTTGAGGTTCTCAAACTGCATCGCGTCGAGATAAATCTGAGGCCAGAAAATGCCTCAAGCCGACGGGTAGCTGAAAAAGCTGGCTTTATTTTCGAAGGTGACCGTCCTAGATACCTGCATATTGATGGCCAATGGCGAGATCACATCTGTTTCGTTAAGGAAAATTCCGCGATTAAGTAGTACTTAAATCCCATAAAAGCATCACCCCTTCCTTTAGATTTACCCATCATGACTTCGGGACTTATCTATATTGCGATCATCGGTATGTGGGTCGCTTATTTTGCACCCCGTTGGATCCATGACCGCAATGAATTTTCTGGAAAGTCAGTCGAAAGATTCAAAAGCGCACTTCGTGTAGTTGCAAATCAATCTCCACAGACTTTAACAACTAGTGGAGCAATTCATATAGATCTTGATCGAGAAGCAAAGATTCGTCAGAGTCTTTTGCGTCGAAGAATCTCATTTGTCTTAATCGCCTTTTCACTCATCACAACATTTGTAGGTGGAGTTATGAATACGATGCCATTTATTTACGCCGCAGTTCCATTGTCTGCAATGTTAATTTATGTCGCAAATGTTCGCCGACATGTTATTGCTGATCAATTGCACAAGCGCCGCGTTACGCAACTTCACCGCCGTAGTTCTGGTGTTTCGGCAACCAACTTAGCTGATGTAGTGCAGCCAAAGCCAAGTACAGAACATTGGATTCCTTTATCTGAACGCGAGCTAAAAGGTGTTGTAATTTTGCCTAAAGGATCTGCAGCTGTTCGAAATGCATGGGAGCCAACAGAAGTTCCTGTACCAACATATGTAAATGCCCCGAAGGCTGTTACCGCTAAGCGCGTAATAGATCTGACTACTCCGGGTGAATGGAGTGAAGAGCAAGAGCGTCTTGAACGTGAAGCCCTTGCAGCAGCCTCACCATCGCGAGATCAAATTTTTGATCAACAGTTAGCAGATGAGGCTGTTGAACGTTTAAATCAAGCTCGCGCTGTCAACGAATAATTAGATCCACGATTCAAACCACATTCGAAGGTTCCAATCTTCGTATGTAATCACTTGCGCTGTAAATACCGGCATGAAATACAGGAAACACAGCACAATAAGAGCAAATACGCTCCCCACGATTGATTGCGAAACAACTGGTTTCAAACCACTGTCCAGCAATAATTTAGCGCAGTAAACAATGGCCATAATTAAAAATGGCTGGATAACGATTGCGTAGAAAGTAAAGACTGTGCGCTGTTGCATCGCAAACCACGGTAGATAGCCCGCTGTAAATCCAATGACAACGATGCTAGCCGATGCGTCGATTCGATGATGCACTAATGACTTAATCCAATAGCCAACTACAACTGCCAGTGCAATTGTTCCTACCCACCATAAAATTGGTGTGCCTAAAGCTAAAACTTCTTGAGCACAATCTTTTGCACCACACTCTTTAGGTGAAGCATAGAAAAAGGAGGTTGGTCTGCCCATGATTAGCCAGCTCCATGGATTTGCTTGGTATGGATGCTTTTCAGTTAGTCCGGTATGGAAGTTAAGCATTTCAGAGTGGTAGTGAAGCCATGACAACAATGGATTTGTCGACCACTGTCGACTCCAACCACGATCAGAAATAAACCATCCAGTCCAGGTCAAGGTGTACACAAACACTGGCAGTATTCCGTATTGGGCAAACTTTGCTGCAATTGGCTTAGCTACTTTTCTAATATCGCGAGCAACAACAATTCGATAGACCGCGATTAGACCAATTATTGCCACAAAGTAAATAGCGCTCCATTTACATCCGATAGCCAATCCAAAGGCAATTCCTGACCAAATGTGCCGGTTGCGATGCCACAAGAAAACACCCAGCAGAGTAAAAAATGTTAAGAATAAATCTAATAAGGCAGTACGCGAATGCACAAGCAATAAGCCATCTAGCGCCATTAATGCCGTACCTAGCGCTGTTAACAATGGAGAATAAAACACAACATGTACTAAACGCGCGAATAGCAGAATTAAAAGGGTTCCAAAAACAGCCGAAGCAAAACGCCATCCAAATTCATTGTCACCAAACAACTTGATTCCACTTGCTATAAGCCACTTACCAACAGGGGGATGAACAATGAATTCGGGGTTAGCGCCATCAACTTCAACCCCGTATTTAAGAAGGTCACGCGCACCATCTACGTAATAAACCTCATCAAAGACAAAGCCCTTTGGCGAACCAAGATTGATGAGGCGCAACACAAAAGATGCAATCGCAATCAGGATTGGGGCAATGGCGGCCATAGGACAAGAGTATGCGCGTTTGCTCACAATTACTGAGAGGATTAGCCCATGACGCTCATCTTGGCAGCTACCCCTTTGGGAAATCCTGGAGATGCTAGCCCTCGATTAAAAAGTGCAATTGAAAGCGCCTCAATTATTGCTGCAGAAGACTCACGCCGATTTCATCGTTTATGTGCAGATATCGAAACCACCTTTACCGGACGGGTCTTGTCCTTCTTCGAAGGCAATGAAGAAGATCGCACCCGTGAATTAATTGCTGAACTAAAAAGTGGTGCGACAGTGCTTGTTGTTTCAGATGCCGGCATGCCAACAATTAGTGATCCAGGTTTCCGCTTAATGAGGGATGCGATTGCCGAAGGTATTGAAGTTTCTGTTGTTCCAGGCCCAAGTGCGGTGACGATGTCAGTTGCATTATCTGGACTTCCTACAGATCGTTTTTCATTTGAAGGCTTTCCACCGCGTACTGGTGGAGCACGATTGGCAACATTTGAAAAACTTAGATTTGAAGAACGCACAATGGTTTTCTTTGAAGCTCCACATCGCTTAGCTGATTCATTGATTGATGCAGTTAATGTCTTTGGCACAGAAAGGCTTGGTGCAATCTGTCGTGAAATGACAAAACGATATGAAGAAACTATTCGAGGCACCCTTGGGGAACTTTCTGCATGGGCACACAACAATGAGGTCCTTGGTGAAATCACTCTTGTCATTGCCGGTGCCATTACAGATTCGGCATCCTTGACGGCTGCAGATATGGTGGGTCGCGTTCGCGAATTTGAGGCTGCAGGCATGGATCGAAAATCAGCTATCGCAACAGTTGCCGAAGAGTTTGGCATCGCAAAGCGCCTTGTTTATGCCGCAGTCGTTGATGCCAATAAGATAAGCCAGTGACTAAGTCTTTCTACCTAACGACGCCGATTTATTACGTCAACGATGCCCCTCATATTGGGCATGCTTACACAACCGTTGCTGGCGATGTATTGACCCGCTGGCATCGTCAAAGGGGCGAATCAGTCTGGTTTTTAACTGGAACAGATGAACATGGTCAGAAAGTCATGCGCACTGCAGACCAGAACAATGTTGCTCCGCAGGTATGGGTCGATAAGTTGGTTCAAGAAGCGTGGAAGCCAAATTGGGAACACCTAAATATTGCTAATGATGATTTCATTCGCACTACTGAAAAGCGTCACACCGAACGAGTGCAAAAGTTTTTGCAATCTCTTAAAGATTCAGGTCACATTTATGCCGGCAAATACGAAGGACCATATTGCGTCGGTTGCGAAGAGTTCAAGCTTCCAGGGGACCTTGTAGATATTGATGGCGCTAAGTGCTGTCCGATCCATAGCAAGCCCATTGAATTAGTTAATGAGAACAACTGGTTCTTTAAATTATCTGCCTTTGTCGAACCATTACTTGCACATTACAAAAACAATCCTGAGGCATGCCAACCAGAAAGTGCGCGTAACGAGGTCGTATCTTTTCTAGAAGGTGGTGTTTCAGATCTTTCTATTTCACGTTCCACCTTTGATTGGGGAATTCCTGTCCCTTGGGATACCGATCAAGTTGTCTATGTTTGGTTTGATGCACTACTGAATTATGCAACAGCTGTTGGATTAACAGATGCGCCAGATTCTGAAGGTGGTAAGAAATTCGCGCAGACATGGCCAGCAGATGTTCACCTTGTCGGTAAAGATATTTTGCGTTTTCACGCTGTTATTTGGCCAGCGATGTTGATGGCTGCAGGACTTGATGTTCCAAAGAAAGTTTTTGCGCACGGTTGGTTGTTAGTTGGCGGTGAAAAAATGAGTAAGAGCAAGTTGACCGGTATTGCTCCTAAAGACATTACTAATCACTTTGGAATTGATGCGTTCCGTTATTACTTCTTACGTGCAATCCCATTTGGAACCGATGGATCCTTTTCTTGGGAAGATATGAGCGCCCGCTACACATCTGAGCTAGCAAATGACTTTGGAAATCTAGCATCACGCAGCGCAGCCATGGTTGAAAAGTACTGCGCCGGATCACTTCCAGCGGTTAGTCATGATGCAGGATTAGAAGCAGCGTTAATCGAGACAGTTAAAAGCGCTGATGAAGCAATGTGCGCTCTTGATTTCCAAGGCGGGATCATGGCGATCATGGATTTCTGCAAGCAGGTAAATGGCTACGTAACCATTAAAGAGCCATGGATTCTTGCAAAGGATCCAACCAATCAAGCAGTTCTTGAAGAAGTCCTATACAACACCGCTGAATCTTTGCGCGCGCTTGCTGTATTGCTGCACCCAGTGATGCCACAAACCTGCGAGATCTTGTGGCAAAGCCTTGGCGCGCAAGCATCACTAGGTGATTTGTCTGCGCAAAAGATTTCAGAGGTTGCAACGTGGGGACAGCTACCTGCAGGTGCAACTGTTACAAAGACACCGGTTTTGTTCCCACGTCTAGAAACGCCAGCTTCATAAAACATGGCTGATCGCCACAATCGCGATATTGACAGACCTCGCGCGCCATTGCCAGAACCTTTGCCGGTTCCAACTGTTGATGCACATGCGCATATGGAAATTGTTACCAATGC
>WLCR01000031.1 GCA_009705235.1 Actinomycetota bacterium
ATCAGGCGGTTCTTTCAACTTCTAGCGGGCAGCTTGCAAATGATGCGGCAACAATTGCAAATATTCGTTTGATGGATCCAAATGTTCTATCACCAACTTTTAGACAGCTCCAGCAAATTCGTCCGTACTACAGTTTCCCTGAATCCCTTGATGTGGATCGTTACACAGTAAATGGTGTTAAGCGCGATGTTGTTGTTGCGGTTCGCGAATTGAACATCCAGGGAAATCCATCTCGAAACTGGATCAATGACCACCTTGTGTATACACACGGTTTTGGTTTTGTTGCAGCCTATGGAAATGAGCGAGATGCTGATGGAAAGCCATCATTTACTGTCGGAGATCTTCCACCAACAGGAACGCTTGGAAAATTTGAACCACGCGTTTATTTTGGTGAAAATGTTCCTGATTACTCAATCATTGGTGGAGTAAAGACAGATACCCCAGTTGAGTTTGATTATCCAGATGATGCTTCAGCAAACGGCCAGAAGAACTACACATACTCTGGATCAGGTGGTGTTCCAGTTGGATCATTGCTTAACAAGGTTGTCTTTGCGCTGAAATACCAAGAACAGCGCATTCTTCTTTCATCGTTAATCAACAAGGATTCCAAGATTCTCTTTGAACGAAATCCTCGCGATCGCGTTTCAAAGGTTGCCCCATGGTTAACCCTTGATGGAGATCCATATCCAGCGCTAGTAGATGGCAAGATTTTGTGGATTGTTGATGGTTACACAACAAGTGCTGGCTATCCATATTCACGCCAAACAACACTTTCAAATGCAACCGCTGATGCACTTACAACTAATTCAGCATCCATTGCTGCACAGAGTAATAAAACAGTTAATTACATTCGTAACTCTGTAAAAGCTACCGTTGATGCTTACAACGGAACAGTGACCTTGTATCAATGGGATGACAAGGATCCAGTCCTAAAGACCTGGTCTAAAGCATTTCCTGGTGCAATTACTCCAAAGAGTGAAATATCAAAGGATTTACTGGACCATATTCGTTATCCCGAGGATATGTTTAGAGTCCAGCGCGATATTTTGAGTTCGTATCACGTCAAGACTGCAGCTGCCTTCTATGGTGGTCAAGATTTCTGGCGTGTGCCACGTGATCCATCAACATTTGGTGGCGGTGCATCTGCGCAGCCTCCTTATTACTTAACTTTACAAATGCCAGGAGCAAAAACTCCTTCCTTCTCATTAACTACACCATTTGTACCTCGTGGAGGACGTGAAAACCTTTCTGCATTTGCAGTTGTTAATTCAGATCCAGGTCCGGATTACGGAAAGATCACCGTTCTACAACTTCCACGTAATACAAATATTGCAGGACCTTCACAAGTTGCATCTAACTTTGAAGCAAAGCCTGATGTTGCTAACTCACTATCCTTACTGCGTCGTGGTGGATCAGATGTTGTACTTGGTAACTTGTTGACACTGCCTGTTGGTGGAGGATTGCTGTATGTACAACCTGTATATGTGAAAGCAACGTCAAATACATCTGCATATCCATTACTGCAAAAGGTTCTTGTTTCCTTCGGAGATCAAATTGGTTATGACGACACTCTTAAGGGAGCGCTGGATCAAGTATTTGGTGGTAACTCTGGAACTAATGCCGGCAACACATCAACTAACGGCAGTACTGGAACAACGACAAACACTTCTCTTGCAAACTCACTTGCTAGTGCAAAGAAGGCATATGCCGATGGATTAGCTGCTCTTGCAAAGGGAGATTTTGCTGAATATGACAAGGCTCAAAAGCGATTGAAATCCGCACTTGATGCTGCAATCAATGCACAAAGCAAAAAGTAGATACGTGGATTTGGTCTTTATCTATTAGTACGCATAAGATTGCTTCACCGACGCGGGGTGGAGCAGCTCGGTAGCTCGCTGGGCTCATAACCCAGAGGTCGTAGGTTCAAATCCTGCCCCCGCTACTAAATAGCACAAAGGCCCTTTTACGAGGGCCTTTGTGCTTTCCCTTACCTTTTATTTACTTGATGCGCAGTGAATTGGTAACAACTAAGACGCTGCTCGCCGCCATGGCGGCTGCGGCATACAACGGCGACAGCACTCCAGCCGCAGCGATTGGTATACCGATTACGTTATAAACAAGGGCCCAACCCATGTTCAAGCGAATGATCTTTAGTGTTTTCTTTGAAAGCTTCAACGCAGAAATTACGCTACCAAGTCCTGTATTCATCAAGGTGATGTCAGCACTATTGATCGCAGTGTCTGTTCCGGTACCCATAGCCATTGAAAGATCTGCGGCGGTAAGAGCTGCAGCATCATTGATGCCATCGCCAATCATCAAGACGGTGTGACCTTCACTCTTCATACGTTCTACAATTTCAAGTTTTGTTTCCGGCAAGGCATGTGAGACAACATGTACTGCATCGATTCCGACAGTTGTTGCAACAGCTGCTGCCACCTCACTGTTATCCCCTGTTACAAGCCAAGGAGTAATTCTCATTTCTCGAAGTGCGGCAACGGTCGTAGCCGCATCTGATTTAAGTTGATCGCCAATAGCAAACACAGCAACAGCCACGCCATCCCACGCAAGAACTGTCACAGTAAATCCAGCTGCTTGCCCGCGTTCAATCGCAGACTTAATGTCTATATGGAACTCAGTTGAGCTATGAGCAACAGCGGCAGGTGAACCGATCAATACAACTGGTGATAGACCGCCGATAGAAACTCGTCCTGCCGCGCCCGAACCTGGTGTTACAGCAAAATCAGAGACAGCAAAAGTTGACCGTGATCCAACGGAAGATGCTTGTGGTGCGTTGGCTAATGCGTACTTAGTAATTGAAAGTGCAATCGGGTGATTATTCTGCGATTCAATTGCTCCGGCCGATGCAAGTATGTTCTCAGCGGTCACGATATCTGCAAAAGATCGACCCAGAACCGCACCTGCGGCGGTAGATATCGTTGCTTCCTGAACAAGCATTACACCTTCAGTAAGTGTTCCTGTCTTATCAAATAGAACTACATCAACGTTTCGGGCAACTTCTAAAACTCGTGGTTCGCGCAGAACAATGCCACGTGCTGCTCCGCGACCAGATGCAACAAGTAAGGCAACTGGTGTTGCTAATCCAAGTGCACATGGGCAGGCGATAACCAAAACGGTAATTGCAACCGAAATTGATGTAGTAAGTGTTGAACCTGTGAAATACCAGCCTGCAAAGGTTCCGATTGCAATCACGGTAACAATAGGAACAAAGACTGCGCTAATGCGATCTGCAAGGCGCTGGATTGGTGCCTTGGTTCCTTGAGCACTGATCACCATCGAAGTGATTCGAGCAAGCTCGGTATCGCTACCAACGCGGGTCGCGCGAACAATCAAACGACCATTGTGATTTATCGATGCACCAATTACTGCAGATCCGGGACGAACATCAACCGGCTTTGTTTCACCAGTCAACATTGAGTTATCTACAGCTGATTCACCTTTAACTACAATTCCATCAGTTGCGATGCGATCTCCTGGGCGAACTTCAAACTCATCACCAATTTGCAGCTGTTCGATCGGAACAATTAGCGGGAATCCCCCGCGCACAATTGTTACCTCTTTGCTGCCAAGTGCTAACAAAGATGTAAGTGCGCTACTGGCTTTCGCCTTTGCACGTGTTTCTAAATAGCGACCCAAAATCACAAAGAAAATAACGCCAGCCGCAACTTCGGTATATACATCTCCGGCCCCAGTAGAGTTTGCATAAATAGACCAACCAAATGCAGCTAATGAGCCCATGGAAATTAAGTTGTCCATGGTTGGGTGCAAAATGTTTCTAAAGGCTGCTTTATGAATTGGATAAGCAACTAGCAAGACAACAGGAGCGCTGAGTGCAATAACAACCCATGCTGTTGGTGAATACAAGGGATGCGGCAAGCCAAAATAATCCAAAATCTGATGAACCCACATATCAACCTGGTGATGCCAGCTCATGATCATTGAGAGTGCCACGGCTGGCACAGCAAAGATAAAAGCAAAGAAGAAAGCACGCGCAGATTTCTTGCTATGTAGTGTTACAGACTGAGCGTCTACTAATAACGTTGCTGAATACCCTGCTTTTTCTACAATCTTGATTAAATCCTTAGGGTCCATATCCGCGGGGGCCAAGATGTGAGCTGTTTCTGTAGCAAAGTTAATTGTGGCATTGACGCCTTCAACCTTATTAAGGGCTTTTTCAACTGAGTTAACGCATGAAGAACAGGTCATTCCCTGTACTGAAAGTGTTACCGGTTCAAGTAGTTGACTCATGATTCCTTCTTAGGGGTTAAGCCCGTTGATTACTGCGTTGTGCAGCAATCCGTTTGTCGAAACTCCACTGCCACCAAAAGGTCCTGTCTGACCTGCAGTATTTGTAAATGTTCCACCAGCTTCTCGAACAATGATATCTAGCGCTGCCATATCCCACAGTGCAAGTGATGGTTCTATTGCAACATCGACAGCGCCTTCTGCAACCAACATGTGCGACCAAAAGTCACCAATACCTCGTGTGCGCCAGGCGTTAGCAAGCATTTTCTGGAAAGGTTCCAGGCGATCTCCCCAGCCAACAAAATCTGAGTATGAAATTGATGCGTCACTAAGAGATGCGACTTTAGATACTGAAATCTTTTTCTCATTAATTGCATGTGGATCAGAAAAATTATCATCTGATGTGTCATCCAAAGCAGTATCAATATTTCCTGAATTAAACCTCACGACTGCGCCATGACCTTTAGCGGCAGACCAACGACGAGCAAGTGCTGGTGCGCTAGCAATTCCGACTACAACTTCTTCATTACCAAATGAATCAATATTTACAAGTGCAATCAGTGTTGCCCAGGTTGGGACTCCGCGCATAAAGTTTTTTGTTCCATCGATTGGATCAATTACCCAATATCGACCCGATGAACCTTTATCGCTTCCAAACTCTTCGCCGACTAATCCATCTGTGTGACGGTGAGTTGCTAATGCTTCGCGGATTGCAGTTTCAACTGCGCGATCAGCATCAGTGACCGGAGTGTTATCGGGTTTGTTAGTTATAACTAAATCCTGGGCCTGATAACGATCAAGGCTAATGGCATCTGCTAAGTCAGCTAATGCATGTGCGAGTGCTAGATCATCAAGCAGGTCAAATGAATTGAGATCGGCGCTCATAATGATGCAAGTCTATTGTGTTGTCCTTAATTGCCCTGCCTAAAAAAGCGAGTTGTTGCCCTGTCTATAAGGGATGTGAGGCCAGATAAAAAGTGAGATTAATCCTCAATCGCAGGTGTTGGGGAATCCTTAACCGCTAACAATGATCGAAGGCTTGCTAGCCGTGCGATTCGGTGCGGATTTGCTACCCCGGCAGGGCTGGCCCAGGCATCTAATGTGCATGAGCTTTCAGAATGAGAACAGTTGGAAAGGCAGTTAGCGGCAACTTCAGATAAATCACTAAATGCATCAACAATTCGTTGGTTATCGATATGACTTAACCCAAATGCGCGAATTCCAGGGGTATCAATAATCCATCCATCACTATCGACAAGTGGCAATGCAATTGCACTAGATGATGTGTGGCGCCCTCGGCCTGTTGCCTCATTGACATCACCTGTCACACGATCTGCTTCTGGCACAAGTGCATTAATTAGTGTTGATTTACCAACACCAGAGTGCCCAACCAAAACAGAAATCTTGCCTTCTAGAACTTGGTGTAACTTTTCTAGATCTTTTGCACGTGATTCACTTTTTATTGCTGTGTGAATAATTTCAACATCTAGATCCGCATACTCTGCTAGAAATGGAGGAACTTCGCTGATATCTGTTTTGGTAACAACTATTTTAGGAATTATTCCTTCAGTAAAGGCCGAAACCAGGAATCGGTCGATTAGACCACGACGAGGTTCTGGATTCGCAGCAGCTACAACAATTACAAGTTGATCTATATTTGCAACGATTGTGCGTTCTACTTGCGCAGCATCATCAACAGTACGACTTAGTGAATTACGACGATCCTGAACCGCAACTATGCGTGCAAGTGATCCATCTGATCCAGTTACATCTCCAACGATAGAAACATTGTCACCCGTAACAACTGACTTTGGCCCAAGTTCGCGTGCTCGCATTGCTGTGACAACAGTTCCGTCATCAGTAATACATGTTTGCCGTCCACGATCTACGGTTGTTACTAAAGCTGAAATAGCATCACTATGCGATGGACGATCTTTACTACGCGGGCGAGTGCTACGTGATGGGCGAATTCGCGCATCTGATTCATCGTATTCGCGTGGACTCATTGTAAAAGCGAATTCCACAACCCTGGAAAATCTGGCAATGTCTTGCGCGTTGTAGCAATGTTTTCAACTTCAATTCCTTCAATGACTAGCCCTAAAACTGCTCCAGCAGTTGCTAATCGGTGATCGTCATAAGTATGGAACACACCAGCATGCAAAGGTGCTGGTGTTATGTGCAGCGCGGTTTCTTCTTCGATTACATGGCCACCTAATGCATTTATTTCGCGAGTTAGCGCAGCCAAACGATCAGTTTCGTGTTTGCGCAGGTGGCCAATTCCCCGCAAATGTGACGGTGAATCAGCAAGTGCACATAGCGCAGCAATCGAAGGGGTTAACTCACCTACATCATGTAAATCAACATCTATTCCATGAATTTTTCCTGTGCCAATAATTGTTAAACCGTTATCACCAAAGGAAAATTCGGCACCCATGTCAGAAAGGATTGTCCGTAATTGGTCACCTGGTTGTGTGGTTTTCATGGGCCAATCTGCAATTGCTACTCGACCTCCACAGACCAATGCAATTGAAAGAAATGGCGAAGCATTTGAAAGATCTGGTTCGATGACTAAATCTAAGCCATGTAGGGCACCAGACTTAACGCTCCATGTTTGTGCAACAGCATCCACGTCGACTGATGCTCCAAATTGGCGCAGCATCTCTACGGTCATTTCAATATGAGGCATTGAAGGTAACGAACCACCTTTGTGTTTAACAGTTATGCCATTGGTAAAACTTGGAGCTACTAAAAGTAGCGCTGATAGAAATTGGCTCGATTCGCTCGCATCGATTGTTATTTCTCCACCACTAATTTTTCCAGTCCCATGCAACTTCAGAGGCAAGCTATATCTATTGTCATGATCAATCGATACACCAAGCTCTTCAAGTGCCTTGATTACTGGCCCTAGCGGACGTTCATATGATCGTGGGTCACCATCAAAAATCACTTCACCTGTTGCAAGAGCAGCTAGTGGCGGCAAGAAGCGCATAACAGTTCCGGCATTTCCTACATCAACGCGTGCTCCGCCACGCATTGGTGCTGGCGCAATAATCCATTGCAACTCTTCATTTCCGTCAACAACAGCGGTGGTCTCTTCAATTCCAATGCCCAGCGCTCTCAGGCCAGCAACCATTAGTTCGCTGTCACGCGAAACTAGGGGGCGGCGCAATGTTGAAGGGCTCTTTGCCTGAGCAGCTAATATCAATGCACGATTGGTAACAGATTTTGATCCTGGAATAACAACGCTGATATCAACTGGTGTTGCACCGCGATAAATCGCTGGCCAGTGAGCGTTGTTTGTCATCGCCTTATTCTAACCTGTGCCGATACCTGCGATACCCTTGAATTATGTGTGGTCGTTATGCGCAAACAGCCGATATGCGCGAACTCATGGAGCAGTTTGAGGTCAGTGGTACATCGCCACAAAGCTCGTTGCCGCTGAACTGGAACATTGCACCAACAAATCCAATTTATATCATTCGCGCCGATGATCGAACTGGCAAAGATACACAGAGCAAAAAAGCATTGGCTACGGTTTCGTGGGGATTAATTGGTCCATGGTTAACAGATATGCACGAAGCACGCGCTTCGCAATCTCGAGCGATTAACGCTCGCAGCGAATCGATTCATGAAAAGCCAACATTTAGAAATGCATTCAGATCCACGCGTTGCTTGATACCTGCGACCGGGTATTACGAATGGGCAACCGCCTTGGGTCAATATCGACCTAAGCAACCTTTTTACATCACTTCTCGTAATGGTTTGCAGCTTCCTATCGCCGGAATCTGGAGCAGTTGGACCGCACCTAATGGCGAAATTATTGAAACCGCATCGATCATCACTCAAGAAGCCCAAGGTGAACTTGAAACAATTCATAGCCGCATGCCAGTTTTCATGCCAAGTGATCGCTGGGATACCTGGCTGAACCCGCGCAATTCCGATGTGAATGAATTGAAAGCCTTGATGGTTGTAGAGCACCCGGAATCAATTGTTATCGCGCGCCCAGTTTCGGACGCGGTAAATAGCGTGGCAAATAATGGAAAAGAGTTAACGATTGAAACACCTTTAGGAGAGCCAGAAACCCTGTTTTAGCGATAGTGTTTTGGGCGATGTCAACGGAACTAGTTAGTGAGAGCTCAGGGGATAACTATGCATCCTGCTGAAGAGGTTATCGGTGCTGTTGGCTTAACAGAAATGGTTGTGCGTCCAGGCGACACATCACTTGCAATAGGTATTGGTGATCTTCCAATTATCGCTCCATCATTACTAATTAACTTAATGGAACATGCTGCGATATTGTCTTTAGATCTCTTCTTAGAACCTGAAGAGACAACAATCCCTGTAAGTGTTGAGTTTATTTCGTTATCGCCTGCAAGCATTGGCGCTGAATTACGTGGCACATCACGCGTAATTGAAATAGCAGGAAAAGAATTAACCTTTGAATGCGAAGTCTATGAACATGATCGTCAGATCGCAGCAGCCTTAATAAAAAGATCAACGGTGGAGCGAGTATCTTTTCTCGCCCGCACCGCTGCTCTTAATCTTGTTCACGATTCCAGTAAAAACTAAAATCGCTTAAATTTTTTATTTGCTTAAGAATTAGGCCTTCTTAGTGGCCCAAAAGATCTCTGCAATTTCATCAATCTTTGCAATCAATGAATCCGCAACTGCAACATCTTGAGTTCCCTTTGTACCTGCAGCACCTGCAAGCTTTGTTGCCTCGTTAAATAATGAGTGCAACTGTGGGTACGCCTCGAAGTGTGGAGCCTTGAAGTAATCAGTCCACAGCACCCATAGGTGCTCCTTAACCTGATGTGAACGCTCTTCCTTAATCGCCACTGAGCGTGAGCGGAAATCTGCATCTGTATTTGCTGCGTACTTTTCCATGCATGCCTTTACAGATAGCGCTTCAATCTTTGCCTGCGCTGGATCGTAAACTCCACATGGAAGATCGCAGTGTGCGTAGACAGTTGTCTTTGGTGCAAACATTTTCTTCTC
>WLCR01000032.1 GCA_009705235.1 Actinomycetota bacterium
AAAGGTAGTTGCTAAGCCAGCTGCTAAGAAGGCAGCACCAAAGAAGCCAGCTAAGAAGGTTGTCAAGAAGACAGCTAAGAAGGTTGCAAAGAAGTCTCCTGCTAAGAAGAAGCCAGCAGCGAAGAAGGTTGTAAAGAAGGCTAAGAGAAAGTAATTCTTTTCCTTAAAGAAACGGGGCTGGCTAACGCTAGCCCCGTTTTTTGTGTGTAACGCACTATTATTGTGTGCATGACGGAGTACAAGATTTCATATGCTCCGCCAACTGGAAAACCACTTGGGGTCAATCCCATGTTTCGAATTGGCGCAACTGTCGTAATCCCACTTTTACGGGCAATTACCAAACGCACCTGGATCGGTGCGGAGAATTTACCTAAAAATGGTCCAACTATTGTTATCAGCAATCACCTTTCCTACATTGATGTTTTGTTACTGACATTCTTTTTGTATAAAACCGGCCGCGCACCTAGATATCTAGGAAAAGAAGGCGTTTTCAAGGTTCCCGTCCTTGGCAAAATTTTGCTAGCTGCCGGTCAAATCCCTGTTCAACGTGAATCATCGACAGCAAGTGATGCCCTCAAACACGCAATCGCTCTAATAAATGCCGGTCACCTCATAGGGGTATATCCGGAAGGAACTTTAACCAGAGATGCTGACCATTGGCCGATGGTTGCAAAGACCGGTCTTGCGCGACTAGCAATAACGACCAAGGCTCCTGTTATTCCAATAGTCCAGTGGGGTACACATGTGGTGATGCCAACCTACGGAAAGAAAATCAAATTATTTCCACGAACCAAAATCACTTTGATTTGCGGTAAGCCTTTAGATTTTTCTCCTTGGTTTGGTAAAGAAAATGATCCCGATGCTCTGGTCGAGGCAACTGCGTATGCAATGCGAGAGTTAACAACAACACTTGAGGGTATTCGTGGTGAAAAACGACCAAGCATAATTTTTGACCCACACACTTCTAATTTACCGCGCACCGGAAACTTCAAGAAAGAAAAGAAAAAGTGAGCAAGGTCGTCGTTCTAGGTGCGGGCCAATGGGGGAGCACCTTGGCGCAGGTATTGTGCGATGCCGGCAACCATGTGTTGTTGTGGGGTCGCGATCAAGCTGTTGTAGATGAGATCAATGTCAAACACACCAATAGAAAATACTTAGATGACAACGTTCTTCCAGTTGGCCTAAGAGCGACAACTGATATTCGAGAAGCTTTTGATTATTCCAATATTTATGTATTGGCTGTGCCAGCACAGACTTTGCGCGAGAATTTAAAGAGTTGGAAGCCTTTAGTCCAACCGGGTGCAATCTATGTGAGTTCACTTAAGGGAATAGAACTAAGCACAATGTCTCGAATGACTGAAATAATTCAGGAAGTGATGGAGACAGCAAACATCGCCATTATCACTGGCCCCAACCTTGCCAATGAGCTGATTCTGCGTCAACCAGCAGGGGCGGTTGCAGCTGCCCCAACAACAGTTTTGGCTGAGAAAGTGCAGCAGCTCTTTTCAACTCCTTATTACCGTGTGTACACATCGGTTGACGTTTTGGGATGCGAACTAGCTGGAGCAATCAAGAGCGTGATTGCACTAGCTGTAGGAATTTCAATTGGTTTAGGTTTTGGCGAAAATACTCAAGCGATGTTAATTACCAGAGGCCTTAATGAAGTCGCACGTTTATGTGCAGCCCATCACGCAGATCCCCTGAGCGCAGCCGGGTTAGCAGGCATGGGAGATTTAGTTGCAAGCTGTGGCTCTTCATTGTCTCGAAATCGAACCTTTGGCGAAGTGCTTGGTCGAAGCGGTTCAATGGAAGTTGCCCGTACCGAAGTAGCTAAGACTGTTGAAGGCGTAGCTTCTTCTAGTGCAATTCTTGAAATTGCACATCGCGTAGGAGTAGAAGTACCGGTAATCGAAGCTGTTGCAGATGTTGTTTCAGGGACGATCACGCCAACCGAGGCCCTAGATCGTTTAATGGAGATAACTACTAAAGCTGAAAACTTTATTCGATGAGTAAGCAGATAGTTGCAATTATTTGCGGAGGCCCTAGCAGTGAGCATGAGGTTTCTTGTGTATCGGCAGGGGGAGTTCTTAAGGGTTTGGATAGGCAACGTTTTGAGCCGTTGTTAATTGGAATAACCAAGTCAGGAACGTGGGTTTCTTTACCCGTTGATTATCAACTAGAGATAGTCGATAAGAAGATGCCAGTAATTGAAGATAGTGGGCGATACGTTGAATTGAGTCAGTCAGGATTTTCTATCGATGGGCAATTACTAGAAATTGACTGCGTTTTTCCAGTGCTGCATGGAGAATTTGGCGAAGATGGAAAGATTCAGCACCTATTAGATGAAGCTGAGATGGCTTACGTCGGCAGTGGTGTGAGCGCATCAGCACAGGCGATGGATAAGGCGGTTGCAAAACTACTTTTTGCATCTAGCGGCATGAAGGTTGCACATGGGATTGCTGTTAATGCTCATGATTGGCGCAGCGCCATCAACTCGCTTGAATATCCAGTGTTTGTCAAACCTTCAAGCGGTGGCTCAAGCCGCGGTACCCATAAAGTTAAAAGCTCTACTGATTTAGAATCTGCTATTACCGATGCCTTGCTCTATGACTCTAAAGTCTTAATAGAAACAGCCATTGTTGGCCGCGAAATTGAATGTGCAGTTCTAGAGCGAGATGGAATGGTTGAGGCATCAATTGTTGGCGAAATTATCGTCAATCCGAAATTTGAATTTTATGATTTTGAAGCGAAGTATTTAGATGATGCCACCACTGTAAAAATCCCCGCTGATATTCCAGAAATGGATGCAGATGAAATTAGGCGACTTGCTGTTGCATCATTTCATGTGTTGGGATGTTCTGGTCTAGCACGGTGTGACTTTTTCTATACAAAAGATGGCGAAATAATTATTAATGAAGTCAACACAATGCCTGGATTTACAGGAACATCGGTTTACCCAAAACTGTGGCAGGCTTCGGGATTGACGTACACAGAATTAATTTCAGCGCTTATAGATACTGCGCTGTCTTCTTAAGTTTTCGGTTTTAGCCGAGGTGCGTTACAGGACAGGTTAATGTGCGAGTAATGCCAGGCACTCCCTGAACCTTCGAAAGAACTAGTCGTCCAAAATCTTCCATGCTTGATGCTTCTGCACGCATGATTACATCGTAAGGACCAGTGACACCTTCAGCCAGTGTTACGCCAGGGATCTTCGCAACCGCATCTGCAACTCCTGATGCCTTGCCAACTTCAGTTTGAATCAGAATGAAAGCTTGTACTGACATGAGAGGTCCTTTCTGGTTGAGGCTCAAACGCTACCGCAGAACGGCGCAATCTCTCTAGTCGATTAGGCTAGGCGGTATGAACTTCGATGAAGCGGGCGTAATTTCAGCACTGGCACGCATATTTGGTGCTACTCACCGCGGGGTCGAAATAGGAATCGGCGATGATGCCGCGGTTGTTGCAACTACTGATCGAACTGTTATCACGACTGACATGGCCGTTGAAGGTACACATTTTTCAACCGCATGGAGCAGCGCATTTGATATTGGACGCAAGATAACGGCTGCAAACTTGGCAGATGTGTACGCCATGGGCGGTTCTCCGAAATACCTATTAGCTGCAGTAACTCTTACCGGCACCGAAACCATGGAATGGATTGAAGAACTAGCCGAAGGTATTGCCCATGAGGCAAAAAGTTGTGGTGCATTTGTTGTGGGTGGGGATTTGACTAAGGGGCCATGTATCGTCATTTCAATTACAGCGATTGGAGAAGTTGATAATCCAATTACTCGTTCAGGCGCCAAGATCGGTGATTCAATTTATATTTCATCTTTGCCAGGTTGGTCTGCAGCTGGGCTTTCGTTGATTGACAAGGAGCTAGAGGATGATTTAGCTCTACATGCAGTTTCCGAATACAGCGCACCAACAGTTGATTATGTTTCAGCGATTCAGTATTCAAATGGCAAAGCACATTCTATGTGTGACGTAAGTGATGCGCTGATTATTCAAGCCGAGCAAATAGCTGCGGCATCTGGAGTTGCCTTGAAATTTGACCAAAAACTAATTGCACAACACACCGAGTTTGCGACTTTAAATGAGCTTGCTAAAAGCCACAATGCCGATGTGTGGCAATGGATATTTGCAGGGGGAGAAGACCATGTCTTCCTGGCAACTGGAATTGGATTGGATGGATTTTGCGTCGGAGAAGTAATTGCTGGCTCAGGAGTTCTGGGTGCAGAAATGAAAAAAGCGCCAGATACCTGGCGCCATTTCAATTAAATATTAGGTAGAAATTAGCGAGTTACTTTTCCAGCCTTCAGGCAAGAAGTACAAACGTTTTGGCGCTTTGGTGTTCCAGCAACAAGTGAGCGAACGCGCTGGATATTTGGATTCCAACGACGACGTGTCTTAACCTGTGAGTGAGAAACATTGTTTCCGAAGCTGGGCCCTTTGCCACAGATATCGCATGTTGATGCCACAGCGGTACTCCTTTTAACTTTTCTATTGATCTCGTTCCAATGGGAACAGAGCGTAAGGGTACCCCGTAGGCGGGGTTCAATGCCAATTCACGCTTGTTGACCAATTTTGGAGGGATTTAACGAGAGAATGCCCGTGTGGCACATCTAGAGAACAAGGTCTCGGCGGTCGTAGGTGACCGCACCGCCAAGGTTCTTGAAACCACATTTGGAATTAAGAGCATAGGCGATCTGATGCGCCATTACCCACGACGCTACATGGTGCGTGGCGAACTATCCGATATTTCCGCACTTCACGAGGGCGATGAGACAACAATTCTGGCTCAGGTGTATTCAGCATCAACTCGACCAATGCGTGGGCGTAAAGGCAGCATGCTCGAAGTTGTTGTCACAGATGGAACTGACAAATTGTCATTGACATTTTTTAATCAAGCATGGCGTGAAAAAGATTTGAAGGTAGGACGACAAGGGTTGTTTGCCGGAAAAGTTGGAGTTTTTAACAACAAGAAACAGCTTGCCCACCCTGATTACGAAATGATTCCTGATGGCTCGGATGTTGATAGCGCCGTCGAAGGTTTTGCAGGCAAGTATCTTCCTGTCTATCCAGCGTCGGCAAAATTGCCATCGTGGAAGATTTCTCAATGTGCGCAGTTAGCCATCGGATCACTTGAAGAAATTGAAGATTTCTTGCCCACCTCAATTCGAGAAAAACACAATTATCCTTCACTGCATCAAGCATTGGTTCAGTTGCATCAACCTGCAGATTTAGATCACGCTGAATTGTCTCGCGAACGTTTGACCTTTGATGAGGCGTTCTTGTTGCAATCGCTATTAGTAATGCGCAGAAATGAGTTGAAGAAGTTGAATTCAACATCTAGAAAGCGCATTAGTGGTGGTTTACTTGATGCATTTGATGCAACATTGCCATTTGAACTAACAGCGGGCCAAGTTGCAGTATGTAAAGAAATTGAATCAGATCTTGCACAACCACACCCAATGCATCGTCTATTACAAGGAGAAGTTGGTTCAGGTAAGACAATTGTTGCCTTGCGCGCGATGTTGGCTGTTGTTGATAGCGGGGGACAAGCGGCGTTGCTTGCACCGACTGAAGTCTTGGCAGCCCAGCATCTGCGAACGATTCAAAAATTATTAGGAGAACTCGGTCAAGGCGGAATGCTGGGCGGTTCTGACAAAGCAACGCAAGTAACTTTGATTACTGGTTCGCAAAGCGCGGCAGCTCGCAAAGAAGCATTGACCATGGCAGCTACTGGAAACGCTGGCATCGTAATTGGCACACATGCTTTGTTGGGCGAAAAGGTTGAGTTTAAGGATTTAGGGTTAATTGTCGTTGATGAACAACATCGTTTCGGTGTTGAACAACGCGATGCTTTGAAAGAGAAAGCAGTCCTGCCACCACATCTGCTTGTTATGACTGCGACACCTATTCCACGAACGGTTGCAATGACCGTCTTTGGCGATTTAGATGTTTCAACGTTGCGCGAACTGCCGCTAGGGCGCCAACCCATCACAACTCATGTTGTACCTGTTAAAGAAAAACCGAGCTTTTTAGAGAGAGCCTGGCAGAGGATTAATGAAGAAGTCGCTCAAGGTCATCAGGCATACATAGTTGCTCCTCGTATTAACGCCGACTCTGATGCGAACGCTGACATCGATTTCTTATTCGGAGAAGAGTCATCTGAGATCACTTCAGTTGAGGAGCTGGCCCCTACTTTGCATGCTGGCCCTTTAAAGGGGTTAAAAATTGCAATTCTGCATGGTCGTTTATCAGCCGATGAAAAGGACACAACAATGCAAGCCTTTACCAAGGGCGAGATTGATGTTTTGGTTTCAACAACGGTTATTGAAGTTGGAGTAGACGTACCCAATGCAACCATCATGGTGATTATGGATGCTGACCGTTTTGGTGTTTCGCAACTTCATCAACTTCGCGGTCGCGTAGGTCGTGGAACCTCTCCCGGGCTCTGTTTGTTGGTGACTCAGTGCGAAGAAGAAACACCGGCTCGCGAAAGATTAAATGCGGTTGCGGGCACGTTAGATGGATTTGAGTTGTCTCGAATAGATCTTGAACAACGCCGAGAAGGAGATGTCCTTGGAGCTAGCCAATCTGGAACACAATCACATTTGCGACTACTTCGTGTTCTGCGTGATGAGGCACTAATCGAGCAGGCTCGCGAAGATGCTGAATTGCTGATTGCAACAGACAATGATTTATCCGACTATCCTGCGCTCAAGACAGAGTTAGCACAACTACAGCGTGATCAAGCTGTTGACTATTTGGATAAGGGTTAATCAATTGAGAATAATTGCAGGGGTTGCAAAAGGTCGCATACTGGGTGCAGTTGCAGGTGCAACCAGGCCTACCTCTGATCGAGCACGTGAAGGATTATTTTCTTCTCTCATATCTGAATTTGGAACCTTTGAAGGATTACACGTACTAGATCTCTTTGGTGGATCTGGTGCAATTGGATTGGAATCTTTATCCCGAGGTGCAACATCAGTTCATATAGTTGAGAAAGATGATGAAGCACAGAAAGCTATTGAGACAAATTTTGAAATAGTAAAGAAATCTAACCCAACAGGAGACTTTCACTTGTATGGAATGAGCGCCGAACGTTTTTTGAAAGATGCACCTAAAGCCAAGTATCACCTTGTATACATTGATCCACCATATGACTTTTCTAATCAGGCAGTTGAAGATGTGTTAAGCGCTTTACATGATTATGAATTTCTAAGTAGTGATGCATTTGTTGCAGTTGAGCGAACAGCGCGTGGCGCGCAATTTATATGGCCAGATGCTTTCGTGCCCGCACGCGAGCGGAAATATGGGCAAGCGACCATTTATTACGCTAATTACCAGCCCTAAGAATGGATAACTGGGCTCAGTATTGCTAGCGTTTGGCACATGAAGCGCGCGGTATGCCCAGGATCCTTTGATCCCATCACATATGGGCACCTAGACATCATTGAACGTGCGGCCCAACAGTTTGATCACGTTGTTGTAGCTGTGCTGGAAAATCGCACCAAATCAAGTCTTTTCACCGTTGCTGAACGCATTGGGATGATTCAAGAAGTGACAACGCGCTTTCCAAATGTTTCAGTTGATTCATGGAGTGGACTTTTAGTTGATTACTGCAAGAGTAATTCTATTCAAGCAATTGTTAAGGGTTTAAGAGCCGTTAGCGACTTTGACTACGAATTACAGATGGCACAAGTCAATCTTCAAGGTTCGGGTGTTGAAACAATGTTCATGGCGACATCGCCAGCTCATTCTTTCTTATCATCATCGCTTGTAAAAGAATTAGCCCACTACAACGGTGACGTTTCAACCATGGTCCCACCATCAATCAATGAAGCACTCAAAGCTCGAATAGCGGGGAAGTAGATTATGGATTCAGTTGAGAAATTAACGTCAGCCATCACATTAGTTGAAGAAGCTCGCGGAGTTCCATTATCTGCAAGTTGCGTTGTGCACCGGGCCGAAATGCTTGAAATTCTTGATGAAGCGCGCGAAGCACTTCCAACGGACTTTGAATCTGCACGAAAGATAATTGAAACGCGTGATGCAATTATTGAAGAAGCACGAGTAAGTGCGGAGCAATTGATCACAATCGCTCGCGAAGATGTAGCCCAAATGGTTGAGCAAACTTCAATCGTACAAATTGCACGAGATGAAGCTCGAAAGATTTTAGATGATGCTCGCGAAACTGCCGAACTAGAAAAGCAAGAGGTTGAGGAGTACATCGATGGTCGCCTTGCAACTCTTGAGGTGATTCTTAACAAGACGATGGATGCGGTCTCTCGCGGGCGTGATCGATTAGCCGGTGCGAATGACAAGGATGTCTTGTCACAATTAGCTGACGAGTAAAGGCTTATGAGTAAAGCCCCAGATTCATTCAAACTTAACACCTACGAGTTACCTCGTCGCGCGGGCGAAATGAAGGAATACGAACTAGATATTGTTGTTAAGGAAAAATTTGGTGTTGATTTAATTTCCGTCCCATCCGGTGAAGTAATTGAAGTTGATGCCCGCCTGGAATCTGTCACTGAAGGTATTTTGCTCAGTGCTGATGTCTACGCTGTAGCGCAGGGAGAATGCATTCGGTGTCTAGATCCCGTTGAAATTGTGATCGAGCGCAAGATTCAAGAGCTCTATAACTATGAGCCAACAAATGAACGTGGGAAGAAAAAGAGAAAGAGTCCGACCGAGGATTTAACGACTGAAGATTTAGATGTTGCAGATGAGTTCATGATGGATGGCGACATCCTCGATCTTGAGACCCCCATTCGAGATGCGATAGTCCTTTCATTGCCGAGCAACCCGCTGTGCAGCCAGGATTGTCTGGGCTTATGCCCCGATTGCGGCGGCAAATGGGCTGATTTACCCGAGGATCACGCCCATGAAGTGATCGATGCCCGTTGGGCCACTCTGCATAGCCTCAAGCTAGGGGAGCTTTCCCTCGACGACCCCGATTTCAAGATTTAGCCTTTTTAAGGGATACTTACCCTCTGCAGCCCAGTGGCTGCTCATGCGAAAGATGAGGTTCGAACAGTGCCAGTACCAAAGCGAAAAATGTCGCGTTCAAAGACGCGCTCACGTCGTAGCCAGTGGAAAACTACTGCAGCCTCTCTATCAACATGCGGACAATGCCAGCAGCCAAAGTTGCAGCACACAGCATGCCCAACGTGCGGTACTTACAACCGTCGCCAGGTATTAGAGGTCTGATCTGAGTTCA
>WLCR01000033.1 GCA_009705235.1 Actinomycetota bacterium
CGATTACGCGTTCGATATCGCCCTTGACTGCTTCTAAATCCACGATTCTCCCTATGGTCGGTGCGGTGAGAGCGAAAGTCTGCCCGAAATTCGCTCAACCTTCACACCACCCGGCAAATTGAGCGCACCTTGGCCCTTCCACGCACAGATCAGGGCCTCAACAGCGCTGACATGATCGGCTGAAACTGATCCCGAAGGAGCGCCAGCGGCGTAGAGGGCTGTGCGAATGATTCTGGTGCGAATTGCTCGTGGCAGGGTTTCTAAGTGGGTGCAATCCATGTCAAGAAGATCTAGATGAATCTCTTCACGCTGCGCCCAGTGATCCAGCGCATCTGCGTCATCTCGTAATAGATGAGCACTTCTTGCTAACGCATCTGAAATTCCTGGACCGATAGTTTTTTCTAAAATCGGGAGTGCTTCAGTGCGAACGCGCACACGCGCGAACTGTGAATCTTGATTGTGCGGATCGTTCCAGTAATCCAAGCCAGTTTCTTTACAGAACGCTTCATTTTGGATTCTAGTAATTTCAAGAAGTGGTCGTACATAAATTCCGCTGTGATGTGCCATTCCGGATAATGAACGAGTTCCGGATCCACGTGCGAGTCCTAACAAAACAGTTTCTGCTTGATCATCTTTTGTATGGCCTAGAAAAACTGCGACTGCGTTTATCTGTTCGGCAACTTCACCGATTGCTTCATAGCGTGCTTTGCGTGCAGAGGCTTCAAGACCTTCTTTAATGTCAACGGTAACTTTTTTTACTTCACACTTAAGACCAAACTTCAAAAGTTGCTGTACAACTTTTTCTGCTTGTGCTGATGAAGCCGCTTGTAGTTGATGATCAACTGTTAAACCAATAACAGTAATTGCAAATTCTTGTGCTTCAACTGAAAGTGCGTAAGCAAGCGCCAATGAATCTGCGCCACCAGAAACAGCAACTAGAACTGTGTCTCCGGCTTCAAATTTTTCCAGCCATGTTCGAACCGCGTTACGAACTGCAGGAACAGCTGTTGTCATGGCACAAGAGTAGTGCTGGCTTAGACGCGACCACCAAATGGCATCAAGCCCTTAATGCTGTAGATATTTGAGTAAAGCAGGCCACGACCCTTTGAGTTCGCTTCCCACATCATGCCGTCGCCCGCATAGATAGTGATGTGGTGGATAGTCGAGATAGTTCCCTTGTATGAATAGAACAAAAGATCTCCAGGAACTAACTCTTTGAGAGAAACGTGTTTTGTATATCCAGAGTACAAAGCCGAGTTAAGGCGATCCCAGTTAGGCCACCCTAAGCCTGCTGATTTATAGGCAGCATAAACAAGACCGGAACAATCAAAAGAGTTTGGACCTTGAGTTCCCCAAATGTATGGCTTGCGCGCGAGAACTTGTTTCTTTGCAAATGCCACTGCAACATCGCGCTGCGCTTGAGAAGTTCGTATTGTTGAACGCCCCTTGAAGCCGATATCTGGCCACACACTCTTTTGTCCACCAGTTTGTGTCGCAGTGTTTGCTTGGCTTTCTTCAAGTAATGCGAGCTGTCGCTGTTGTTCTAACGTTGTGCGAACTTTACGTGCATTGAGCAAATCTTTCATTAACTTATCTTGAACTGCTTGCAATTTCGCAACTTCTTTAGCTTGTTCAGCCTTTGCATCATCTGCAACTTTTTTTGCAGCCGCTACCTTGTCTGTTGCAAGTTGTTGTGCTGCCTTTGCAGCGTCAGCTTCTGCCTTAGCTTTACGAGCTGCTGCTTCTGCTTCTTTGAATCGTGCAAGTGCAACTGAATTTTGTGCACCTAATGTGCTGAGGGTCGAAAGTTGATCTATTAAATCTTGCGGGCCGTTAGAACTAAGCAGCGGCTGAATATCACTCATACTTCCGCCCATGATGTAGGCATTAGATGCGAGGCGACCAATAGTTTTGTGGGCTTCTGCAACTGCTGCGGCAGTTTCAAGTGCATGCTTTTGTGCTGCAACCGCTAATGCTGTGGCGACCGCTAATTCAGATTGTGCTTTTCTGTACAAAGCTGTTGCTGCATTTGCTTTTGCGGTTAAGGCCCGAAGACTTTGATTTGCAGCGGCTAATTTTGCGGCTTGTGCTTCGGCAAGTTTTTTCTTAGCTGCCTCAACTTTTTTTGCGGCTTCAATTTGCGCCAGAGTTGGTTTAGGGACCGCAAGAGCAGGCACCGACGAAATCGTCAGCCCCAGAATTACAGCAAGCGAGATCGCCCTAAACTTTTTCACTTAAAACCTTTCGAAAGGGAAGACCTAAAGAATAAATGGGCAACCTTGGAAAAGTGGGGTTTTACGTGTGAGTGTCCCTAATTAGCTACATCACGGCGAACAAATAGCACTGAAGCAACAATTGCTCCGACTGCTACATATAAACCACCAACAGTGAGAGCATGTTTATAGGTCAGATCCAAGGTTCCACCAGAAGCGATTGCCGATAGCTGGGCACCTGGTAGCCAACTTTGCAATGAGTTTTTCACAGCCATCAATAAGACTTCAATGATCAATATCCAAAGAACACCTAAGGAAATGGCACTTATGGGTGAGCGTAAGAGCAGCCCCAAAACCATTCCAACAATTCCAAATGCAACGACGGAAATAGTCACATTTACAAAAGTCGTGAAAATGGCTTCGAATCCATCAGAAGTAAACCAAAGATCTGTGCTGACCTTGGCGCCAGGAGCAAGAAAGTAAGAAATAGCAATACTAATTACAGCAGCAATCGAAATCATTACTACTGCGAAAAGTGACATAGATATAAATTTGCCAATCAATATCTTCATGCGACTTGGTTGGCGTACAAGTAAATTGCGCAATGTGCCATAGGTGTACTCCTGAGCTGTCTGCGCAGCAAAGACACACAGTGCAATGATCCCTAGAAATCCACCAACTGAAGCAAAGCCATTAACTGAACCACTAGCTAATTCAAGAATTTCTCTACTGATAGATCGACCTCGGTCACCATTTCCTTGAGGTGAATCAATCATCAAATAGATAAAGGAAGTAATCAAGCCTGTGAAGAAAATTGCTGCTCCTATTGTGCCAAAAAACAATGTGGGGCGACGCAGTTTACGTAACTCAGCTTTAACAACATTAAACATTACTTGTCCCCCGTCATTTCAAAGAAAGTTTCTTCTAGGTTAGGTAGCTGTGGTGCAAGTTGTGCCAATGTGATTCCTGCATCAAATGCTGCTTTATTTAGTACTGGCGCCCAATCCATCTCAGCAAGTACATGAACTGAATCGTTTCTAATCACTGCATGATGTCCCGCTTTTTCAGAGATCTCAACTATGCGAGCCAAATCAGAATGCAAAAGTGATTTCGCAATGATCGTTGGTTGCTGCTGAGCCATTAACTCACCAATTGGGCCAGCAAAGACAATTTCACCCTTCCGTAGCATGACAATGTAATCACTGATAATTTCTAATTCAGATAACAAGTGTGAAGACACAAAAACAGTAGTTCCTTCATTTGCTAGATCGCGCAGAAGTGCACGAACCTCTTGAATTCCTTCTGGATCTAAACCATTTGTTGGTTCATCCAACATCAATAATTTTGGTTCAGGTAATAGGGCCGCTGCAATTCCTAATCGCTGCTTCATTCCAAGTGAATACGTTTTAAACTTAGATTTACCGCGATCGCCGAGTCCGACTTTGTCTAATAACTGCTGCACTCGTTCAATTGGAAATCCACCAAGTTTTGCTAGAACCATCAAATTTTCATACCCTGAAAGTGCTGGATAAAAAGCTGGTCCTTCGATCATTGCGCCAACACGACTTAAGTATTTTTCTGGATGCTCAATTGGCTCACCAAGAATGTGGCCCTGACCTGTTGTCGGAGTAATTAGGCCGAGCAACATTCGCATTGTTGTTGTCTTGCCTGAACCATTGGGCCCAACAAAGCCGCACACAGTGCCCAGCGGGACTTCAAAGTTGATATGTGAGACCGCTAAGCGATCATCATATTTTTTGGACAAATCTGAGACTGAAATTGCAGTGTTTGGCATGCCGCTTACTCTGCCACAATTAACCCATGAGCAAACTACCTTGGGGTTATCAACCTCGTGTGGATTCACTGGGACCTGACTGGGAATTACATCCACAGACACATTCAGTGCGCGCCGGTTTAGCTCGATCTGGTTTTGGCGAAACATCTGAAGCTCTGTATCTTAATAGTGGTTTTACATATTCATCTGCTGAAGAAGCATTTAATTCATTTGCCGAAGAAACGGATCACTTCTTATATAGCCGTTTCCATAACCCAACTATTGCAATGTTTGAAAAGCGACTTGCTGCAATTGAAGGCGCTGACATGTGCGTTGCGACAGGTTCTGGAATGTCTGCCATGTTTGCATCTCTTGCGTGTTTAGTTGAACAAGGTGACCACGTAGTTGCTTCTGCTGCAATGTTTTCTTCTTGCCATGTTGTTATTACAGAATTCTTACCAAAGTGGGGCGTTACATACGAGTTAGTCCAGGGAAATAATCCTGCTGATTGGGCGAAAGCATTAAGCAAGCCAACTAAGGCTGTTTTTATTGAAACACCAAGTAACCCGTTGTTAGAGATTGTTGATATCCAGATGGTCAGCGATCTTGCACACAAGGTCGGTGCAACTGTGATTGTTGACAACGTCATGGCATCACCTGTTCTACAAAAGCCACTGCAGCTTGGTGCCGATGTCGTTATGTATTCAGCAACCAAGCACATTGATGGACAGGGTCGCGTTTTGGCTGGCGCACTTCTTGGTTCTGCAGATTACATTGTTGACAAGTTGCTACCTTTTGTTCGTCACACAGGGCCTGCGCTTAGTTCTTTCAATGCTTGGGTTCTTGTTAAATCGCTTGAAACAATGCATATGCGAGTTGAAGCAATGGTTGCCAATGCTCAAGCTGTTGCTGAATTTTTAGAAAAGCAGCCTGCAATTAAATCTGTTCGCTACCCTGGATTGAAATCTCATCCAAATCATGAGCTTGCAATGAAACAGATGAATAACGGTGGCGGAAGCACAATTGGCATTGAATTCAAAGGATCACAGGAAGAAGTCTTTGCCTTCATGAACAAGCTTCGCGTCATCGATATTTCAAATAACTTGGGCGACAGCAAATCACTTATTACTCATCCATCATCAACTACGCACAGACGATTGGCCCCTGAAGTTCAGGCTGCAATGGGCATAACAGCATCTGTCCTGCGTTTGTCTATTGGCTTAGAGCACTCAACAGATTTAATTAAAGATCTACAACAAGCTTTAGCTAAGTAGTTGCGCTGCAACAAGTACAACTGACAGCAAGCTTAAATAAGTAATAGACCACTGAAAGATTTTCCCAGCAACCCTTCCATAATCAGGGGAGCCTTCTTTCAAAGCGATTAATTGCCGCGCAAAAACTAAACCAAGCGCAATTGTTACAACCATTGACCACATGGGAAGATTTGCAGCTCTGATTAACCAAATTGAAGATGCGATCATCAAGATTGTGTGAAACCACATCTCACCCAGTACGCGTCCCTTGGTTGCAACGACCGGAAGCATTGGTGTTCCAGCTGCCGCGTAATCATCTTTGTACTTGATAGCTAGTGCCCAGAAATGTGGTGGAGTCCAAAAGAAAATCACAAAGAAAAATGCCCATGGTGTGACTGACAATGAATTTGTTACTGCTGCCCAGCCAATTAAAACTGGCATACAACCCGCGGCACCACCCCACACAATATTTTGTGAAGTCCTTTGCTTAAGCGCCATTGTGTAGACAACAACGTAAAAGCCAATTGCGATTAGTGCCAACAAGGTTGCAAGCGTAGTTGTGAAAACCCAAAACAAAACAAGGGAGAGAATTCCAATTACAGTCGCAAAAATTGTGGCATTTGTTTTTGAAATCAAACCTGTGACAATCGGACGCTTTGAGGTTCGCGCCATTAATTTATCTAAATCACTTTCAATAACCATGTTAAAGGCATTTGCGCTACCCGCAGCTAAGGTTCCAGCAAATATTGTTGCAATCGTTAAGCCAACATCTGGTAAACCTTGTGCGGCCAAAACCATCGCGGGCAAAGTGGAAACGAGCAATAGCTCAACGACCCGTAACTTCATTAGGTCTAGATATCCCCGCATAGCAACGCTCACTGACCAAGGTTACTCAGCGATTTAATTTGCGCATCACAGTCTCCTCACAGGGATAATGGTTACCTTGCTCTCATCGAAGGTTTCTAGAGAAAGTGTGTGGCCATGACAAACAACAAGCCAGAATGGTTTGAGATCGCAGAAAATGATGGACCGCCAAAGCCGGCTAAAGCCTCTAAGGCTTTGCCGCTAGCTGCAGTCTTTGCCTCTGTCCTGATCCTTGGAATTGGAGCAGTTGTTGGTCAGGTTCAACAAGATTCCCCTGCTGTTGCAGTCGATGCAGCTTCTGTTCAATCTGAAGCACCTAGTGCCACGGCCGCGTCCACACCTGTGGCTTCCAATTCACAATCTTCTCCGGTAACACGGATTGCAAACCCTGCAGTTAGCGCGGCAGTTACTGCCACAGCTGGTCTGCAAAATCCATCCATCGCACAATTACCCACAAAGGGTGGCGACGATGATGAGGAGGATGAAGACGATGACGATGATGATGAGGATGACGATGAGGATGATGACTAACTAGTACAGTTGAGGAATGCGTAACCGTTTCCTAACTTTAATTCTAATAACATCGCTCTGTGCCATTGCATTACCGGCACAGGGCGAAGTTGTTTCATCCAATTCCAAGATGAAATTGATCAAAACAATAAACGGTTCAATTTCGCCGAAATCTGTGAGATCTTCTGGCGATGGAGTCGTGAGTGCGCACAACATGATGTACCGACACTCGATTACTGTTTATGATGCAAAGAGTTTTGAATTGATAAAAACTGTTCCAGATTCGGTTTCTTTAAAGAGCTATGGTTTTGCTAAGAGCACTTCGATCTACAAAGGCTCTCCCGTCGAAGGAACGTATTCACCCGACGGTAAATTCCTGTATGTAAGCAACTACGCAATGTACGGTCCTGGGTACAACAAAGAAGGACATGACACATGTTCACCTGCTTCTGGATATGACAAGAGCTTTGTATACCGAATCAATCGTACTAACTATGAAATCGATGCAATTTATCCTGTTGGATCCGTTCCCAAGGTTGTAGAAGCGACCCCAGACAGCAAGTATGTTTTAGCCGCCAATTGGTGTTCATACACCGTGTCAGTTATCTCTGTTGCTGCACAAAAGGTAGTTAAAACCATCAAAATCGGACGCTATCCACGAGGTATCGCAATCTCTAATGACTCAAAGCGGGCCTATGTTGCTGAAATGGGTGGAAGTAGAATTCATGTAATCAATTTAGAAGATTTCTCTGTTACTTATATTCCAATCGGAAGTAATCCCCGCGCGATTGTTTTATCTCCAGATAATACAAAAATGTATGTGACCATGAATCTATCTGGAAAGGTTGCGTCATGGGATTTGGCTGCAAACAAGGCTGGTAAATCTGTGAAAACTGGTCAGGCTGCGCGTAGTTTGGCAATTTCTTCAGATGGATCAACAATTTTTGTGGTTAATTACAAGAGCGACACCATGTCTAAGGTACGCACAAGTGACATGAAAGTATTAGAAACGATCAAGGCATGTAATGAACCTATTGGAGTTACATATGACGCCCCAACTGGAAATATCTGGGTTGCCTGTTATAAAGGACAAATTAAGATTTACTCTAACAATTAAGCTGCTGGAATAATTTCTGCAGGAATGTTGGGGGCGGCGATTCTTCCAAGAACGCGATCTATTGCTGCTCGTGCTTTATTGAGCGCTGCATTTCCTTTTGCAATGTCATCTGCAAGTGTTACAAAGACGTATTCTCGATCAGTTGACTGAACATATCCCGCAAGTGTCGCAGTTCCGTTGAGGGTTCCTGTCTTTGCTCGCACTAAGCCAACTGCAGATGGAGCAGTGGTGATAAATCTGTTCTGCAATGTTCCTGATACGCCCCCGACAGGTAGTGAGTTATACAGAAGTGCATACTTTTCTTCTTTGCGAAGCTTGTACAAAAGTTCACCCATTAGTTTTGCTGTGATTCTATTTTTCTTGGACAACCCGCTTGCATCTGCAACAACTAACTTGCTGTCATCTATTTCAAATTGAGCTAAGAGTGCGCGAAATATCGTTTCCACGCCTTTAATGTTTAGCGAGTATCCAGCGGCTCGCGAGGCTAATGCAGCAAGTCGATCAGCTAGGACGTTATCGCTCCACAACATCATCCAATCCAGAATTTCCGCGACCGTAGGTGAGTTCTCTGAAGCCACTAAATCCCCCTGGGCCGCATAAGCAACTTCAGATGAAACCGCCTTAAAGGTTGGCTTGAAGCCACGTTTTGCCCAAAATGCTTTCAAGTTCGCGACATCTTGAGAATACAAGTTGCTATAAACGACCTTGTAATTCTTCAGCGAACCGCCATTAGCTTTTTTGACTGCCGATAAAGTATTGAAACCCATGTAAGGCAAAGATGCTCTATGCATCTTGCGAGCAACATTGTGATCCAAACTAATCCATGGATCAAGAGATCCTTGGATAACTACCGTTTTTGCCTCAGCTGAAATACTGATATTTGTATTGAATAAAGATTGCGGATCTAAATACTCAAGTGTCACAGCACCAGCTAAAACTTTCATGACAGATGCTGGCTTGCGTTGTGAAAAAATATTCTTTTCGTAAATTATCTGCCCTGTTGATCCATCAATAACGATCATCGCTGGATTAGACAAAGTTGGAATCTTAAGAAGTTCATCAAAAACTGCTGGGATTGATTCGGGTGCTAAAGCTGCATCTGCCGGTGCGATTGAAAGTGTCAGGGCAAGGCAGAGAGCAAATACCTTCCTAAAGAAACTCATTAGCTAAATGTCTACCGAGCAGATGCAATGACTATGTTTAAAACCGTCAGCCCGATCATCGCTAACCAGACATTCTTCGGCAGCTCTGGCTTTTTCACATTCTTATAACCAAGAGCCAGAATCACGACTAAAACTAAAAATTTGATGCCGATCTTTGTGTGATTAAGTGGCTCATCAGGCTTAAGAGAATCATGTAGTCCAACCATCACGATTCCTGCAAGAAGAGCGGTGAGCCCCGCGTGTAAGACGCCTGGGTTCAACTTACGTAGATTCTTGTTCCATTGAAGAAGCAGGAGAGTAAGAATTCCAA
>WLCR01000034.1 GCA_009705235.1 Actinomycetota bacterium
GGTGCTGCAACTGTGGTAGATCTCTAGGAGCGCAAGCACCGCATTGAAGATGCAGTTCGCAATGCAAAGGCTGCAGTAGAAGAAGGAATCGTTGCCGGTGGCGGCGTTGCACTTCTACAAGCAGGTGCTGCAGTGTTCAAGCGTCTAACAGATTTAACTGGCGATGAAGCAACTGGTGCAAAGATTGTTGAATATGCAATCGAAGCGCCAATCAAGCAGATCGCAATTAACGCAGGACTTGAAGGCGGAGTTGTTGTTGAGAAGGTCCGTCACCTTCCTGCAGGACAAGGCCTAAACGCTGCAACTGGTGAATATGTAGACATGATCAAATCTGGAATCATTGATCCAGCTAAGGTGACACGTTCTGCATTACAAAATGCTGCATCAATTGCAGCTCTGTTTATTACAACAGAGGCTGTCATTGCAGATAAGCCAGAAAAGGCTGCTGCTGCCCCACAAGGCGGCGGAGATATGGACTTCTAAATCCATTCTTAACCAATAGTTACGCGTAACGCCGTCCACAATTAACATGTGGGCGGCGTTCTGCTTTACCCTTAGGCCATGGCAAAGAAATCCCTACTCTCCAAAAAAGAGAAGACTCCCGCAAAGGAGCAGACATCAACAAGCACAGCTGTTGCTTTTGATGCGAAGGATCTTGCCCGCAACGCTGCACTAGAAGTTGCAGAACAACGCGATCAAGTTGGTGGTTTTGTTTCTGTTGATTTTGATGACGACAACCGCGTTGCAACATATTTATTTGAAGCAAAACTTTCTGGGTACAAGGGATGGCGTTGGTGCATCACCATTGCAAAGGTTGATGCGGATGCACAACCAACAATTTGTGATGTTGTAGTTCTGCCAGGACCAGATGCGCTTCGCGCGCCAGAGTGGATTCCATATCGCGACAGAATTTTGCCTGGCGATGTTGGTGTTGGCGATATTGTTCCAAGCTCACTTGATGACACTCGTTTAGTTGCAGGTGCACAAGCGTTGCCACAGGATGAAGATTTAGATACTGCTATGGCAATAGAACTTGGTTTAGGTCGCGCACGTGTTATGTCTATCGAAGGTCGGGATCAAGCAGCAAAGCGTTGGTACGACGGAGAACGCGGACCGAACGCACCTGTTGCCCAGTCAGCACCAAAGCCATGCCACAGCTGTGGATTCTTTATTCCAATTGCAGGCTCATTGCGATCAACATTTGGCGTGTGCGCCAACGCAATTTCACCAGATGATGCACGCGTAGTGAGCGTGGATCATGGCTGCGGAGCACATTCGGAAGCGACCTTCACAGAGCCGGTGTTAAACTAAGCACCTGCTATCGCACCCGCGATATCGATTAATACCAGTAAAGAAAACTAGCAAGGAGCCCCCCATGCCTACAGGACGCGTTAAATGGTTCTCATTAGAAAAAGGTTTTGGCTTCATTGCAAATGATGAAGGCGAAGATGTTTATCTCGCTGCTACTTCACTTCCAGAAGGCGTTGCAACAGTTAAGCCTGGAACAAAACTTGAGTTTTCAATTGCTGACAGCCGTAAAGGCCCACAAGCATTATCAGTACACATCATCGATGCACCGCCATCTTTAGTTGAGAATTCACGTGTTAATAGTGATGATCTTGCAGCAATGATTGAAGACACAATCAAGATGCTTGATAAGGTCGGCAATGGTTTGCGTCATGGACGTCATCCAAATGCACAAGAGGCTGATCGTCTTGGTCGTGTGCTGCGTGGTATCGCTACAGCGCTAGGTGCATAGTTTTCTGGCTTATTTTTGTTTAGAGCCCGCTTCGTCGTTCGCGACGGATTGTGTAACGAATACCAACTAAGCCGAGTATGGATCCACTTATGCATGTCCAAATAATTTTGGCATCCGCGTTTGATGCAAGCGCAATTACTCCCACTACAACCCAGCAGGTTGTTCCGATAGCGACTAGAGTTACCGCATTGCGTAGTCGAGTAGTCATGGAAGTAGAGTAATGGGATTTCAGGTTAAAGAGGATGGTAATTGGCGTTCATTTCGCCATCGTAATTACCGAATTCTTTTTCCCGCCAACACAGTGTCCAATATCGGCAGTTGGGCCCAGCGAATCGCTCAGGACTGGCTTGTACTAGAACTTACAAACAACAACGGAACTTATTTAGGTTTAGTGACCGCTGTTCAATTTGCACCAGTGCTTCTCTTTTCACTACACGGTGGAAAATTAGCGGACAGATTCAACAAACGTAAAGTTTTGATTTGGACAAACATTGCTGGTGGGGCCGCATCACTTGGTCTAGGCGCACTTGTCATCACAGAACATATTCAGTTATGGCATGTCTTTGCCCTAGCAGCGGTACTTGGAATTTCAACAGCAATTGATGCGCCAGTACGACAGTCATTTACCACTGAAGTTGTCGGCCAAACCGATTTGCCCAACGCGGTCTCACTTAATTCAGCCAACTTCAATGCAGGGCGATTAGTTGGACCAGCCCTATCCGGTGGATTGATTGCAGCTTTTGGTACCGGACCTTCATTTATCGTTAATGGGCTTTCATATTTCTTTGTTATTGCTGCGCTTGCAAACCTTAATGAAAAGGCCTTTTTCCATCTAGATCAACCAAAATCAGATGGCAACATCCGCGAAGGCATTGCTTACGCAAAAGCACGCCCAGACATTTATGTTGTTATGTTGATGGTCTTCTTCCTTGCAACCTTTGGTCTGAACTTTCAGATCTTCAACGCCCTAATGGCAACACAAGAGTTTGGTTTAGGACCAGCTAGCTTTGGATTAATGGGAACATTTATTGCAATTGGGTCGCTCTCTGGTGCGATTGGATCTGCACGACTCGAACGATTTAGAAATACAAAGTTTGTTATCCGTGGGGGAATCACATTTTCAGCATCGATTATGGTCTTATCAATCTTGCCTAATTACACAAGTTACGTCATCTGGTTACCAATTTGTGGTCTCACCGCTTTAACTACACTGGTATCAGCTAATTCAATTGTTCAAACCAGTACAGATCCTGCAATTCGTGGTCGTGTGATGGGTCTTTATCTTTTGATTTTTATGGGCGGAACTCCATTTGGTTCACCATTGATTGGTGCGACGACTGACCTGATTGGTATCCGTCCAACAATTGCACTGTGCGGTGGGATTTCACTGTTCGCATCCCTTTATATCTGGTTCAAGTACAAGAACCGGGTTGCATTACCTATAGATATTTCAGTTGCAACAGTTCTTAAAGACCGTTAATTGCAATAACAATCAGAATTCCAATCAGCGCCAGCAAAGTAATAATTCGCCTTACTTTGTAACTCATTACACAGCCTCAATAACCTTCGATGGAATAGCTTTGACAATCACAAAGGCTATTGCGATTAACGCAAAAACCATTATGTATGCGCGCGAAATACCGAAATTATCACCCAGAAGACCCAGTAAGAATGGTGCTCCAGCGATTGCTATTCCGGCAGCCAAAGCAGCGCGTCCAATAGCTAAATCTGGTCGTCCTTCGCTCAGACCAATCAAACGAATTGATGACAGCCCAAATTGCATCGAAATTCCCATTCCAACCATGAATAAGCAGATGAGAGAAATAATCATTCTGTGTGACAACCAAAATCCAACAAAACCTATAAATTGCAAAGCGATTACTGTAAGAAGTTGCGTATCCAGTTTTAGGTGTCCCAATACCAATCCGCCATACCATCGACCAATTCCCATGCCGGTTCCCATGGCAACGATGGCAACTGTTGAAATTGCAGCAGTTGATCCAACACGATCTTCTAGTAAAGCTGCCGCCCAAAACGAGGTCGCAAATTCGCTAGAGATACATGCAATAAAGCCAACCCAAGCAATCCAAAAGTTACGTGAAAGCTTTCCACCTTGCGGTCCATCTTCGTCAGGTACATGCTCTTCTTGATCTTTTTCTCGTCCAATTAGGAAAAGAATTAGAGCCACCGGTACGGCTAGTAAGAGCCCTACACGCCAAAGATTTGGGAATGCAATTGCAATTGTTCCAATTAGCGCAGTTCCAATTACAAAACCAACGGATGCGATTCCATTTGCTTGTGGAATCGCGACCTCGGCAGCTTTTCCATAATGTGATGACATTTTGGTAAGCATTGTGTTAATAACAACTGAGGTTCCAAACCCTGTGATTAACGTTGCAGGGATAGTTATATAAACCGGTGGAGAGATAACAAAGAGGGTTATTCCTGTAACAAAGATTGATAAACCAATCCAACTTGCCTTAGAGCGACCAAAACGATGTGCAATTTGCGGATTAGCCCAACCAGCTAAAATTGAAGCAATTCCCATTGCTGTGCCGTGTAATCCAGCGATTGTTAAAGAAGTTCCTTGATCGGCACGCAGCAATGACTGTGCAGGACCAAAGCCACCTAGATAGAAGTTAACGATCGCAGTTTGAACCGCCACGACCCAGAAAAAACGATCGCGATGAAAACTCTTTGGCATTAAAGGGCTGCTACAACATGATCAATGCACTTGGTCAGCGCATCAACATCACTTGGATCTACAGCAGGAAACATGCCGATACGAAGCTGGTTCTTACCTAGCTTGCGGTAAGGCTCTGTATCTACGATGCCATTGGCACGCAGTGCTGCACTTATTTTTGTTGCATCAATCGCATCATCAAAGTTGATTGTTCCGACAACCTTTGAACGCATTGCAGGATCTGTGACAAACGGAGTTGTGTAGCTAGTTTTTTCAGCCCATGAATACAAAATGTCAGATGATGCTGTACTGCGTCCTGCAGCAAATGAAAGCCCACCATTTGAATTCATCCACTCAATTTGTTCTGCCAGCAACATCAAAGTCACAAGGGCAGGGGTGTTGTAGGTCTGATCTAGGCGTGAGTTTTCAATCGCAATACCCAAGTCAAAGAAAGCTGGTATCCAACGACCACTAGCTTTGATCTTTTCTGCTCGAGCAATAGCTGCAGGAGACATAATTGCAATCCACAATCCGCCATCAGATGCGAATGATTTTTGAGGTGCAAAGTAATAGGTGTCAAACTCTTTAGCATCAACCATTAGGCCACCTGCTGCAGATGTTGCATCAACTAAAACAAGAGCACCGTCGGTACCTGCTGGACGAATAATTGGCATTGCAACGCCAGTACTTGTTTCATTATGGGTCAATGCATAAACATCGATTCCAGCTTCAACAACTGATACTGGGTGAGAACCAGGCTCTGCCTTAATAACTGTTGGTTCTCCTAAGAATGGCGCTTCTTTTGAAGCTGCTGCAAACTTTGATGAAAATTCTCCAAAAACCAAGTGCTGTGAACGCTCTTCAATTAATCCAAATGTTGCGATATCCCAGAACGCGGTTGATCCACCGTTGCCTAGTACAACTTCATACCCTTCAGGAAGATTAAATAATGATGTGAGACCTTCGCGTACACGCTTTACAACATTCTTAACCGGCTTTTGTCGATGCGATGTTCCCAAGATTGAAGTACCACTTGCTGACAATGCAGCTAGCGCTTCGGGGCGAATCTTTGACGGACCGCAACCAAAACGACCATCAACCGGCTTTAAATTGGAAGGAATTACAATGTCTGCGCTCATGGGCTAAGACTACGGGTAGTACCTATTGAGTTCCCAATCGGCACTGGTGTTAGCCCGCTCATAGCGCAATCGGTCATGCAAACGTGAGTAGCGACCCTGCCAAAACTCAATATTGATTGGAGTCACTCGATATCCGCCCCAATGTGCGGGCCTCGGAACAGTGGTGCCTTCAGGCCATTTCTGGGATGCACCTTCAACTCGTTGTTCTAATTCGGCGCGTGTTGCCAGAGGTGATGATTGATGACTTGCCCAAGCACCGATTTGCGATCCCCACGGACGGGTTGCAAAGTAATCATCTGACTCTTGTTCCGAGACTTTTTCTGCAATTCCGCTAATTGCAATCTGTCGTTCCATTGCATACCAAGGAAACAACAACGAAACATGTGGATTGAGATCAATTGCATGTGCTTTACGAGATTCATAATTTGTAAAAAATGTAAATCCACCATCGGAAATATCTTTGAGTAAAACTGTTCTGGTTTCAATCTGCGAATCGCTTGATAATGTTGAAAGCACCATTGCATTTGCTTCAACAATCAATGTGTTCTCATGTGCTTGTTTTAACCACTGCGCAAAAGCTTCAAATGGATTGTTAGGCAATGTTTCTAATCCAGCATCGCCGTAGGAACGGCGCATCGCCCTGACCTCTTCGCGGGTAACAATCTCATCGGCCACTGCCCTATCGAACCCCAGAATGAGAGTCGATGCATCTCTGAAACCCCTAACTGCAAGCGGTTATGCAAGCCTTTCTCTTTATAACAATTCAATAAAAACGCCCTCAAAACCCGCGTATTGAGCGGAAGTTTCTTGCAAATGAGGGGCAAAAGGAGTGGGATGAGGTCACTAGGAAGCCGGCACCCCCAAGAAGTGGCTTCCACATCTAAAAGGAGAACAATTAGTGAAGAACAGACTACTTAAGGGTCTTGCTCTTGCTGCAACATTGTCATTTGCCGCTGGCGTGACAATTGTTCCTGCACAAGCCGCAAGTGAAATTCTTATTTGGGCCGACGAAACACGCGGACCAAACCTAACTAAAGTTTTTGCAAAGAAAAGCGACTGGGTTCCAGGAAGCACAATCAAGGTTGTTTCTTTCTCAAGCTACGATGCTTTGAAAGATGCACTTGATAAGGCATCAGGCACAACTGGTCCAGATATTTTCGTTGCAGGTAACGACTGGGTTCCAGCACTAGCTAAGAGCGGAAAGCTTGCTCCTGTAGTTTTGACTGCAGCGCAGAAGGCACAGTTCACTCCAAGCCAGTTCTTTGATCTTTCATACGGTGGAAAGCTTTACGGAGTTCCTGTAGATGTAAACAACGTTGGAATGGTTTACAACACAAAGCTAGTAAAGACAGCACCAAAGACATACGGCGACATGGTTAAGTACTACCTAGCTAACAAGACAAGCAAAGGCCTAAAGGCTGGACTTTGTGTTGCTGGTGGCGGTATGTCATGGGGCGCTCTTTCAGGATTCTCAGCACTTGGTGCAGAGCCATACATAATGAACGCTGATGGAACTGTTAACTTCAATAAGAGCTTTGATCCAGCAGTATTTGCTAAGAATGTAAGTTCATTACTTCTTGACAAAAAGGGTAAGAGCAACGGCTTCTGGCCAGCAACTGACACTGGTTGCCAGGATAACTTCCTAGCTGGCAAGGTTCCATTTGCAATTATTGGTAACTGGCACTGGCGTACATTTGCAGAAGCTGGCTTCGATATGAACATTCAACCTGTTCCAGGCGTAAAGGCCGGAACTTACGGAAAGATGTTCGGATCTGTTAGTGGTGCATTCCTTACTTCTTATGCAGAAGCACACGGAGTAGCTGTTCCAGCTAAGTCACTTCTAACTAGCTTCTTCGCATCAACAAAGGGCCAGGTTGCATACCAGGCTGAAGAAGGTCGTCCACCAGCCGAGAAGGGCGCTCAGAAGAGCCAGCTCGTACTCGGTGGCCAGAAGGCAATGGGAGCGGCTGCAAGCCTTTCCTCAATTCCACAGATTGGTGCTTTCTTGAACACCAACGCTGGTGGAGCTAGCTACTGGGATTCAGCTCCAGCGTATTGGACTGCAGTCTTGGTAGACGGAAAGAATCCACTTACAGAAGCTAAGAAGCTTGCTGCAATTTGGAAGGCTAACGTCGCAGCAGGAAAGGCTGACCTCTAAGAGATTTCTCTTAGAGAATGAAAGTTAGTAGTTAGAACTTTCACAGTCTAAAAGTTCAATAGCGTGGGTGGGATTAATTCCCACCCACGCTACTACTTTCACAATCTGCAGAAATAAGTAACAAGGAAGCGGTAAAAAGTGACCAGTATTTTTCGAGGTAAGTTTGCTTTAATCCTCAAGATAATCATCCTTGCATTCGTGACCGCAATTTTGAGTTTATTAGCTCAGAGCGCAGTTGCCTCGGGTGAAATCGCGATCGGTGTATTTCTAGTGATTGCGATCGTGGCACTTAACATTACTTATTTCACAAAAATTTCTATCCCACTTAAATTTTTCGTACCAGGAATTCTCTTCTTCATTGCTTTTGTGATCGCACCTATTCTGTTTACAGTTTTAATGTCTACCTATAATTATCAAACTGGTAACTACATCACAAAAGATGCTGCGATCGAGCAAGTCCTAATCCGCGGTGTTGAACCGGATGCTAATCAAACTACTTTTGATCTTGTTTCAGGAAAAACCGCAAACGGAAGTGAAGCAATTTTGGTGTCAGATATTGCAAATCAAAAATTCTTCATTTCAACTGCCGATGAACTGACTATGTTAAACGCGAGCGAGCTAACCATTAATGAATACGGCGTGGCAACAACAGCGCCAGGCTTTACTGAGATTTCTGCTGATGAATTAGCAAATAGTGATGCTTATACCAAAATTAGATACACATACTTAGATGGATATTACATAGTCATCGAAGGCCAAGGAGTAGGTGCGGTCTTTAGACAATCTCTGGCTTACGATGCTAAATCTGACACGATGAAGAATCTGCAAACCGGAGAAATCTATGTTGACAACAACAGAGGTAACTACGTTCTTGAAGGATCGCCGCAGGAGATGTTGTCACCTGGATGGCGAGCACCCGTCTGGTTTGAAAACTATGCAAAGCTTGTGACTGATTCTCGTGTGCGAACTCCGTTGATCAAGGTCTTCATTTGGACTGTTATTTTCGCTTCACTAACGGTTTTAAGCACCTTTGCCTTCGGCTTGTTGCTGGCTCTAGCGCTGAATCGAAAGATGCGTGGGCGCCGCATTTATCGATCTATTTTGATTTTGCCCTATGCAATGCCAAGCATTATGAGTATTTTGATTTGGGGTGGAATGTTTGACACCGAATTTGGTGCAATCAACAATCTTTTGAACACCGATATTGCATGGTTTTCTAGTGCCAATTTTGCTCGCGCGGCAGTACTACTTGTAAATCTTTGGTTAGGTTTTCCTTATTTCTATTTGATCTGCTCTGGTTCTTTGCAAGCTATTCCATCAGAGCTGCAAGAAGCTGCAGCAATCGATGGGGCAAATCCACGGCA
>WLCR01000035.1 GCA_009705235.1 Actinomycetota bacterium
AAACCAACGACAACCACAAGAGACCGAAGCAAGAACTAACAGAAAGAAGAGGTGAGAACATGAGCGTTCTCTTCAGTGAACTACTAGTACCAGGCTGGGCAGATGACAAGATCGGTTTGGACGCCGTAACAGGCACATACACAGATGGGTCATCATTTAATTTGCCATGCCACACAGCAGATCCTGAGCTCTACTTTTCTGAGGATGAGATGCAGGTACAAGAGGCCAAGTCACTCTGTGGCGGATGTCCTGTGCGTGCACAGTGCTTAGAAGGTGCGTTATCTCGCCAAGAGCCAGCAGGTGTGTGGGGCGGTGAATTATTTGAAGAAGGTCGCATTATCGCCAAGAAGCGCAAAGCTGGACGACCATCTTTGAAAGAGATCGCTGCACGCAATGCAGAAGGTGAGCTGATTGAACTCAAAGTTGTTGGCGACGAGCGCGAGGAAAACGCTGCTTAACTCGCGAACATATTCAGATTTGCTAATGATGGCCATAATGCAAAGAGGATGGAGATCGGCAGGATAAGGAATACAACTGGAATCATCATTGCGATTTCAGCCTTGCCAGCCGCTCCCATAACTCGATTTCGTTGATTACCTCGAGCTTCAATTGCGTGACGAGAAAGAACTTCAACTAATGGCGCACCTCGCAATGTTGCGGTTACTAAAGCATCTACGAAACGTCGAATCATCACTGATTTAACTCGACGACCCATCGCATCAAGAGTCTCATTTAAAGGCAGCCCAGAACGCACGCCAGCCACCACTATTTGAAACTCTTTGGCTAATTGCCCATCTGCTGATTCTGCTATTCGAAGCATGGCGCTCATGGGTGTTTCACCAGCTGCAATGGCCAATGTAAGCATTTCGACAACCGCTGGAAATTCTGACTCGATCAATTCTCTGCGCTTCTTAATGTTTTTGGTAAGTTCGCGATCCAATAGAACATAGACAAGAACACTAAGAAAGACGGCGCTAAACAATGCCAATAATGGATTATGCGTGAGCATTAGAAACAAAGTAAAAGAAAGCGCTAATGAGGAAGCACAAAACCCAAATTGCCTTATCCTAAAATCTACATACTCTCCTTCAGAACCCCTACCGAGTTCTTCTAACCTTGATCTTAACTGTGTTCGATCACCACTATTTTTTGCATTCTTCCTCATGAAACGTTGTGCTTCCTGCAATGGATCAGTTTCATCACCCATAATGATTAGAAATCCTGCTGGAATAGCCAGCAGGGCAGTAATCAAAAGAATGACATTCATAGTGCACCTCCCACAAAAACGCGTGGTGTTTCTGGCAAGCGTCCCAATCGGTTCATCCAAATGTAGGCAACACCGGTCATTACTAAACCTGCAAGCAAAATCAGCGCACCAGTAGTTGTTGAGTATGCAGAGGCAGTACTGGGCTGCGTTGAAAGTAACAAAAGAAGAATCCAAGGTGCAGCAGCCGAAAGGTGTGCAGAATTCTTTATCCACCCGTGCTTGACTTCTATTTCCCGACGCAATGCTAAATCTTGTCGCAAGAAGTCTCCCAATGTTCTGAGTATTTGTAATAATTCACTGCCACCTAAAGTCTTTGAAATAATCAAAGCCTCAAAAATTTGATCGCTTCCGTGGTGGGAAAACATGGCTTTTAACTCCTCAATGGCTTGAGTTAAATCACCACTTCCATACAGATTTGCTTTGAACTGCGTGAATGCGGGGCGCAGTACTTCGGGTCCTCTTGTTGAAAGTCCAGCCAAGGATTCGGTTAGTGAAAGCCCAGATTGAATTCCAGACATTAAGTGATCAATAACTTCAGGCCAGGCAGCAATAAGTGCAGCGTCGTTTAGATTGTTCTTGGCCCGCACAGTTACAAACGCAATTCCAGCCGCCAAGAACCCAAAAGCAATTGCAATTACTACTGAGCGAGTCATCAATACAACAACTGCGGTCGAAACAGATGCCGATATTCCAATTCTCAATGAAAGTTTCAATGGTGCCACCATTGCGAAAGCGGTGCACCGATAGCTGTAAATCGATCCGGATTAGGCAGGGAACCAACACCTCGCTGATATTGATTACCATCCCACTTCCAGAGCATTTCGATCTCTGCACGATCATTTTCATATCGACCAGTCACCGCTGCTACTTCATGTATTCGCCTGGTTCCGTGTGCATCCAAAGTGGTATGAACAATCACATCGATTGCAGAGGCAACCGTAGGGGCGATGAATTTATGTGAAATGTTTTCTCCGGCCAATAACGGCAATGTTTGCAGCTTAACAATTGCGTCACGAGGTGAATTGGCGTGCAAAGTACCCATTCCAGGTAAGCCTGAGTTAAGTGCGATGAGCAAATCCAGGGCTTCCGCTTCGCGAACCTCACCAACGATTATTCGCGATGGGCGCATTCGTAGTGATTCCTTGATCAATCGTCGCAATGGAATCTCACCTTCCCCTTGCAAATTGGCACTTCTTGTTTGCATTTGTACAACATCTGGAAGTTGAGGGCTCAATTCAAAAACCTCTTCAATTGTTACAACCCTTTCACCCCGTGGAATTGCACCTGCCAATGCATTTAATACTGTTGTCTTTCCCGCTTGAGTTCCGCCACTCACTAAAATGTTTAGACCTGCTTGCACGCAATAAGTCAGTGCTGTGCCTATTTCGGGTGTCATTACTTCTCGATCCACCAAATCCATCACGCTCGAATTTCGCATCAGGTGCTTGCGAATATTGACCGCCCAATGCTGAGCAGTGATTTCAGGTATAACAACGTGTAAACGACTGCCATCAGGTAAGCGTGCATCTACAAATGGATGCGAGAGATCTAAACGCCTACCACTCCACATCAAAGCTCGTTCGACAATGTTTCGTACATCATCTGATGACAACAGCAAGTTTGTTAATTCGCTTCGTCCATTGCGTGCGATAAATATACGTTCAGGTGAGTTCATCCAAATTTCTTCAATTGTTGGGTCACTCATAAATGGCGCGATAGCACCGAATGTAATGCTGAGGTCTAGTTCCATGCCCGCAAACCTAGGATGGACACATGGGCGCTAAAATAACTTCAATAATGCCGTGGATAAAGCGGTTTCAAAATTGCACTAAGTAACAATTAATCCCATTTACCGTGTCACAAATTCAGCACGATCTAGTCGATCAAGGAGTTTCAAGGAGTCTTCGTTATTACGGGCGAAAATAACTCCTATCCTGATGTGCAATGTGTGGTTAACCGTTAGTGAGGTTGCATCAAGGAGTCTGTTCACAAAAAGCTCAGCGTTGCCATGGCCATCGCGGACAATGATGACAACCTCGTTTACTCCCAGTCTTCCTATGCAATCTTCCCGTCTAGTCAATTGTGTGAGTTCATGGGAAAAATGCAAGATGTCATATGCGCGGACTTGGTCGGATTCAGGGTTATCAAAAAGGATTTTTATTAAGGCGAGCGGCTTTTCAGTACGAGTTGCTAATGAAATTTCACGTCGCAATTGGTCGTAAAAGTACGATGGTGATGCCAAATGTGTTTGAGAATCATGAATTCCATCATGAGAAAAGAGCATTGTGTCCCTTCCTAAGTTAATCTCCTCGTATGAGTCAAGATCCTGCCAAAGCTGCAAAGGCCCGCGCACTAGTGGCATCCCTACTTTTTGTTGAGGCAGGCGTTGTGTTCGCCCTAGCCGGGTGGCTTCTTGTTCTTACAGTTACCGCTGATTCCTTTGAGCCGCTTCCACTATTAGGTGTATTGCTCTTTGCTTTTCTAGGTGGTGGTGGGCTTCTCTTGTGTGGGCTTTTCTACAAGAGTGGCAAGTACTACGGTCGGGCACCAGCTGTTTTAGCTAATTTAATTGCCCTAGGTGTAGTTTCATATCAAATAGAAGCGCACTTATGGTTTGTTGCAATTCCATTGACTGCTTTAGCTGGAACAACTTTAATTGCGGCGTTGCGCGCTATTCCAACTGATCTCTAACTATTTACCTACAGGGGCCTGATTTACCACTCGACAATCTGATTGTCTTCCCACAAGACTCCTGTTGTATCACCTTGGTTAAATTCTCTTGTTGCTAACCACAATGCACATGCTGCACCTTCCTCTGCACTACGAGGTGCATCAGCTCCACCCATATCGGTGCGTGAATGGTTAGGACAGACTGCATCGACTAAGACACCTCGCGCACCCAATCCTGTTTCATGTGCAAGGTTTCGAACCAATGCATTGACGCCAGCTTTACTAATTCTGTATGGAGCAAGTCCACCGGTATTGCCAGGTCCGGACATTCGTCCCAGACAAGCAGAGTAAATAACGACGCGACCACTGCGAGCTTCAACCATTGCGGGAGCTAATCCATTTACAAGTGCGAAAACAGAATCCAAATTGATTGCTAAAACTCGACGCCATTCGGCATCATTTGTTTTCAAAGTCTTTGACATTTTGTCGCTCATTACACCGTGTGCCAGAATCAAAACTTCGGGTGCTACATGGTTCTGCGAAATCATTGCAACAGCGTTGCGAGTTGCCTGCATGTCCTCAAGATCAACTGCGTACGTGGTGAACTGTTGATTAGGGTGATTTTGTTGCAATGAATGCATGGCCTGAGCTAGACGGGTTGAATCCTTGGAGATCATCACGATGTCATAGCCCAGCGCAGCTAGAGACTTGGCATTTTCGAAACCCAGACCTCTGCTTGCGCCGGTGACCACTGCTAAAACCATTGGCAAAGCCTGCCTCAGATATCTGGAAAATGGAGCCTGAAATCAATGTGGCCAATCTCGCCTTATGAGCCCTAAATCATGTTTATCAGGGCCAGTCCCTGCCGATAGGCTTAGGTCTGTAATCAATGCAGAAGGAGCTTGCCAGTGTCGGCACAGGATTTTGGCGCAAATGATTGGCTCGTCGATGAAATGTACGAGCAGTATTTGCAGAACCCTTCTTCTGTAGACCCAGCATGGATTGAGTACTTCAAAACTAATAAACCTGGTGCACCAGCAACAGCTGCATCAGTGGCTACTGGGACAACATCTGTTGCACTAAATAAAGGTGTTCCACCAGTTCCTAAGGCACAACAAAAAGCCGCACAACCAGCACCAGTTGCACCTGTTGTTTCGCCTGCACCTGTTGTTTCGCAACCTGCATCTGTCATTACACAACCAGTAGCTGCTGCACCAGCAGCACAGCAACCGGTACTTCGTGAGACTGCAGCATCGCAACCAACACCTGCAGATCCAATTGTTAAACCAGTTCCAGTTTTGATTACTCCGGCAGCTTCATCTCTTGAACCAATCCGTGGAGTATCAGCTCGTGTGGTTCAAGCAATGGAAGCATCGCTAACAGTTCCGACAGCTACATCTGTTCGTGCAATTCCTGCCAAATTAATGATCGATAACCGCATCGTGATAAACAATCACTTGAAGCGCAGTCGTGGTGGAAAAGTTTCTTTTACTCACATAATTGCTTTTGCCATGATCAAGGCAGTTCGTGCAATGCCAGAGATGAACGCGTTCTTTGGTGAATTAGATGGCAAGCCTGCAATTGGAAAGCCAGAGCACATCAACTTAGGTGTTGCAATCGACTTGGCTAAGGAAGATGGATCTCGTCAATTGCTAGTTCCGTCAATTAAGGGTTGCGAAGAACTGGATTTCGGGCAGTTCTGGAGCGCATACGAAGCTGTAATTAAAAAAGCTCGTGGTGGATCATTAACTGTGGAAGATTTTGCAGGCACAACGATGTCAATTACCAATCCTGGAACTATCGGAACAGTTCATTCGGTTCCTCGCTTAGTTCAGGGACAAGGTCTAATTCTTGGCGTTGGTGCAATGGATTACCCAGCCGAGTTCCAGGGTGCAAGCGAGCAAACCCTTATAGAGATGGCTGTTAGCAAGGTAATTACTCTTACAAGCACCTACGACCACCGCATTATTCAAGGTGCACAATCTGGTGATTTCTTGCGTCGTATGCACGAGTACCTGTTAGGCGCAGAGAACTTCTACGATGAAATCTTTAGTGCACTACGTATTCCTTACGAACCGATTCGTTGGGCGGCAGATTTTGCTTTCTCGCGGGATGAAGAAATCAGCAAAACTGCACGCGTTCAGCAATTAATCCAGTCGTACCGAACATTCGGTCACTTGATGGCAGATGTTGATCCGCTCGAATATGTTCAGCGCTCACATCCAGATCTAGATGTTGTTACACACGGTTTAACGTTATGGGATCTTGATCGCGAGTTTGCTACAGGTGGATTTGGTGGCGAACGGTTCATGACGCTTCGCAAAATTCTTGGAATATTGCGTGATGCATATTGCCGTTCAGTTGGCGTTGAATACATGTACATTCAAAATCGCCAAGAGCGCGAGTGGATTCAAAATCGTGTTGAAGTTGGGTATGCAAAATTGCCTCGCGATGAACAACTTCAAGTTTTGCGCAAGCTCAATAGCGCAGAATCATTTGAATCATTCCTACACACAAAGTTTGTTGGACAAAAGCGCTTCTCTCTAGAAGGTGGCGAGTCAGTTATTCCACTACTTGACGCTGTTATTACCGCTGCTGCAGAAGATGGCCTGGACGAAGTGTGTATTGGTATGCCACACCGTGGACGTCTCAATGTTCTTGCAAATGTTGCTGGTAAATCTGCAGGTCAGATCTTCCAAGAATTTCAGGGTCACTACACAGAAAATCAGGTTCAAGGATCTGGCGATGTGAAGTACCACTTAGGAACATCTGGAGTTTTCACTGCTAATAGTGGTGCGACCACAAATGTGTATCTTGCAGCTAATCCATCTCACCTAGAGGCTGTAAACCCAGTATTAGAAGGCATTGTTCGCGCAAAGCAAGATCGCATGAATATTAAAAATGCTTACTCTGTAATGCCAATTCTCATGCACGGAGATGCATCATTTGCTGGGCAAGGCGTTAACGCTGAAGTTCTGCAGCTCGCTGGCCTTGCTGGATACCGCACAGGTGGAACTATTCACATAGTTATAAATAACCAGGTCGGATTTACTACATCGCCACATGCATCACGCACATCTGTCTATTCAACTGATTTTGCAAAAATTACCCAAGCACCTGTATTCCATGTAAATGGAGATGATCCAGAAGCTTGTGTTCGCGTTGCTCGTCTAGCGTTCGAATATCGCCAAGAGTTCAACAAGGATGTTGTCATCGACATGGTTTGTTACCGTCGTCGTGGACACAACGAAGGCGATGAGCCAAGTTTTACTCAACCAATGATGTACAAAATGATTGATGCAAAGCGTTCAACTCGTACTTTGTACACCGAAGCGCTGGTTGGTCGTGGAGATTTAACTCCTGAAGAAGCAAATGAAATTGCTGTTGATTACCAAGCTCAACTCGAATCTATTTTTGCTGCTGTTAACAACATCGAGCCAGAGCACGATGAAAACTTTAAGGTTCCAGTTGCTCCTGAACCAGAATTAATTCCAACTGCAATTACCGAGAGCCTTGCACAAGAAATTGCTGCAACTCAATCTGCAGTTCCTGAAGGCTTTAGCGTTCATCCTAAGTTGACTCCGCAGCTTGCAAAGCGCGTTGAGTCCCTTAATGATGGAACCATCGACTGGTCTACAGGAGAAATGTTGGCATTTGGATCACTTCTCAAAGAAGGTCACCCAATTCGTCTTGCTGGACAGGATGCTCGCCGAGGAACTTTCTCAAACCGTCATGCTGTAATCATTGATAAAGAAAATGGCAATGAATGGACACCGCTTCGCGGACTTATCAGCGACCAAAATCAATTTTTTGTTATCGACTCATCCCTCAGTGAATACGCCGCAATGGGCTTTGAATATGGTTACAGCCTCGAACGAGAAGAAGCACTAGTTCTGTGGGAAGGCCAGTTCGGCGATTTCGCCAACGGAGCACAAACAATTATTGATGAATTCGTATCTTCTGCTCTACAAAAATGGGGCGAGCGATCTTCAGTTGTACTACTTCTTCCACACGGTTATGAAGGACAAGGGCCAGACCATTCATCTGCACGCATCGAGCGTTATTTGCAACTGTGTGCCGAACAAAATATGACCGTTGCACAACCTGCTAGCCCAGCAAATTACTTCCACTTACTACGTTGGCATGCAAAGAATCCAGCTCGTCGTCCATTGATTGTCTTTACTCCTAAATCAATGCTTCGGTTAAAGGCTGCAGCATCAAAGCTAAGCGATTTCACGTCAGGTCACTTCCAAGAAGTTATCGGTGATGACTCAGTTCACAATGCTTCTCGCGTTATTTTCTGTTCTGGAAAGATTTATCACGATCTTGTAGCAGAGCGAACAAAGCTTGGCGAAACTGGTACTGCAATTGTTCGAGTTGAACTTTTGTATCCACTTCCTGTCGATGAAATGGTTGCTGAAGCTAACAAGCATCCAAACGCAAACTTGTTGTGGGTTCAAGATGAACCTGCAAATCAAGGCCCATGGTCACACATTGCATTGCGCACATCTGAAGCACACGGAGGACATGGCTTTGGAAATCGCACATTGCGTCGCATTTCTCGTCGTGCAACAGCATCTCCTGCAACAGGAAGCCATCACTTGCATGAAGATGAGCAAAAAGCCTTGTTGCTCGAAGCCTTTACTCGCTAATTGGTGGAATAAGAACCAAGCAATTACAACAGGCACTTAGCTACGTCAATTCATTGTTTTTCTTACTCTTATTTTCTTTGGTTAGCCTTTTCGGTTTTTTCGATATCTAATCAAAACGACACCAACAACTTCGCTGGCTGGAATCCATCCCCAGCTGCGTGAATCAGCACTTTCTTCATTGTCGCCCTGTACCCAGTAATTTCCGGCATGAAACTTTTGTACTCGCTTAATAAGAAAGATCCCAGGACGTTCTTCGCGCTCAAGAACTACAACCTTGCTAACTAGGGAGTTCCCAACAGCCTCTAAACCTGGCGCAGAATCTAGCCAGCTAACAAATAACCAGTCGCCTTCTCGGTATGTGGGAAGCATGGATTGACCCGCGACTTTAACTGTGCCAAATTTCCTCACGGGCGGTAGTCTCGCACCATAACCAAGCAATTTAGTGGCAATAG
>WLCR01000036.1 GCA_009705235.1 Actinomycetota bacterium
CCTTGCCTCGCCTCTCGGCCACCCGACCATATAAATATCGCCGTCGAATTCAAATCCCATCAGAGAAGAATTCAAACGGCGAATATCAGAGCGGACGACCGGGTTCGAACCGGCGACCTGAACCTTGGCAAGGTTCCGCGCTACCAACTGCGCTACGTCCGCGAGGAGGGTAAATCTATCGCAGGAGAGGCGTAAGCGCCAAAGTGAGGTTGATTGGTTAGCGTTAGCCCGTGCCTCATGCGGAAAATTCATCATTGTTTTGGATGGGTGGCAGGTTAGCCACTGATCTTGTCGAAGTGTCACAAGATCCTCATTGTCTAGAGGACGGTGGTTTTTGGGCTGTCTCAACAACATTTGAAAATAAGTTCACTGCTGCAAAGTTTGCAACAGTTGTAGAAGCACCTTTCCCGACCTCCTCATGGATTCCACTTAAAGGCTCATGGAGTTCATCGCTAAAAGCTGATCAATATATTGATTACGTGGAACGAATTCGAAGCGCAATAGCCGACGGATGGGTCTATCAGGTAAATGCTTGCCGGCGACTAATGCACGTAGATGATGGTCAATCTCTGCGTGGTCTTTTCTCCGAAATATTAAAAAATAATCCAGCGCCGTGGGCAAGCTACTTTGAAGTTCCAGGGTTGACGATTGCTTCTGCATCTCCCGAGTTATTCCTTAGCCGAAGTGGTTCGATGGTAAAAAGCTCACCAATTAAAGGCACTCAGCCAACTGACTCTCAACAATTTGGAGCAAAAGATCAAGCCGAAAATGTGATGATTGTTGATTTGATGCGAAATGATTTGGGCAAAATCTGCAAGAGCGGCACTGTTGAGGTACCACGTTTGCTTTCTAGTGAACAGCATCCAGGCTTACAACATTTAGTCTCTGATGTCGAAGGGGAGTTGTTGGACAATATTTCATGGAGTGAAATTCTTACAGCACTATCGCCTCCTGGTTCGGTAAGTGGCGCGCCAAAGTCATCGGCGATGCAAGTGATTGCTGCAAATGAAATACCTCGAGGGCCATATTGCGGTGCTTTGGGCTGGGTCGAAGGCAAGCAAGCGGTTTTATCTGTTGCGATTCGGATATTTTGGAAAGACTCTCACCTTAATTTTGGAACAGGTGCTGGAATCACCTGGGGCAGTGATGCAATTGCTGAATGGGAAGAAACTCAACTTAAGGCAAGGCGACTGATTTCAATTGCAGGGGGAGATTTATCATGAAAGTAATAGTCAACGGTTTTCTGGTGCCGCAAGAACAGTCAAAGTGCTCATCGTTAGGTTGGTTAGATGGTGCGGGCATTTTTGAAACAATTAAAACTGTTGATGGAAAACCGTGGGCACTGTCTCGTCACATGAGAAGAGCGGTGAATACTTCGGTCCAGGAAAATATTGTTTTACCCAGCGAAGAACTTGTTCGCCAATCGATCGCTACTTTGTTACAAGCAGAAAATCATGCATCTGGTCTTTTGCGTGTTTCATTTGATGCGACAGGTAATTGGGCTGCCGTTCATCTGCCTTACACTGAGGTTGTCATGGCTGCCAAAGTGGGGATTCATCCTGACCCATTAGTGATCAAAGGCGTACCTGTTAAAAGTTTTCCGTACACGCATCGCCTTGAGATTCTGGAACAAGCTCGATGTAATGGATTTGATGAAGCATTGGTGACCAGTTCCGACGGCAAAATATGTGAGGGTTCGGTGTGCAATGTACTTCTTAAGATCGAGGGCACATGGTGCACCCCACCACTTTCTGATGGTGTCCTGCCCGGAGTAATGCGAGCGTTAGTCATTGAAAATTTCAACGTCATGGTTCGGTCTATCGCTGTGTCAGAAGTTCCAGATATCGAATCTGCATTTCTATTAAGTAGTTTGCGTATCGCCCAGCCAATCGCATCTATCGACGGCAGAGATTTAACCCAATCACTTGAATTTAGGGATGAAATGGAAGCGATGGCCCTTAGGACTTCGGTAGGCTAGTCACATGTCTCAGATATCGATCACAGTGGACGGTGCCACGCTTCAGGTTGAAGCCGATCAACGTCCAACTCATATCTTTGCTCACAATAAGGAAATTGTCGTTTGTACGATAAACGGAACACTTAAAGATTTGTGGACTGATCTAGTCGATGGTGATGTGGTCGAATCAGTCCTAATTTCATCACCTGTTGGACTCGAGGTTTTAAGGCATTCAACTGCCCATGTCATGGCGCAAGCTGTGCAAGAGATTTATGCAAATACACGGTTAGGCATTGGACCTCCAATTAAGGATGGTTTTTATTACGATTTTGATCCAGAAAATACTTTCAATCCCGATGATTTAACAAAAATCGAGAGCGCAATGCGCAAGATTATTAAAGAAGGTCAACGTTTCAAGCGACGCATAACAACCGAAGCAGATGCGTTAAAAGAATTGGCTGACGAGCCATATAAGTGTGAATTGATTGGTATTAAAGGTCCTGCAGGTGAAGAAGCTTCAGTCGAAGTTGGTGGATCTGAATTAACGATCTATGACAACTTAGGACGTGATGGCAATCCTGTTTGGAGCGATCTATGCCGTGGGCCTCACCTGCCTTCGACGAAACACATCCCAGCTTTCAAATTGATGAGAACAGCAGCGGCGTATTGGCGGGGTTCTGAAAAGAATCCAATGTTGCAACGTATTTATGGAACTGCGTGGCCTTCGCAAGATGAGCTCAACGCCTATCTAGAACTTTTAGCTGAGGCAGAAAAGCGCGATCATCGGCGCTTAGGCACTGAACTAGATCTATTTTCATTTCCTGAGGAAATTGGATCAGGACTTGCAGTTTTCCATCCCAAAGGCGGAATTGTGCGCCGAGCAATGGAGGATTACTCACGTATTCGTCATGAAGAAGAAGGGTATGAGTTTGTCTATTCACCTCACTTAACCAAGGCAGCATTGTTTGAAACATCAGGACATTTGCAATGGTATGCAGATGGAATGTATCCACCAATGATTTTGGATGAGGAATACAACGCTGACGGGACAGTTAAACGAGCGGGTCAGCAGTACTACATGAAGCCTATGAATTGCCCATTCCACAATTTGATTTACAGATCCCGCGGCCGTTCGTATCGTGAACTTCCACTACGTTTATTTGAGTTTGGAACTGTTTATCGTTATGAAAAGTCTGGCGTTCTTCATGGAATCACTCGTGCTCGCGGGTTCACGCAAGATGATGCTCATATCTATTGCACAAAAGAGCAAATGGTTGGCGAGCTAGATTCCCTGCTTACTTTCGTTCTTAATTTGTTGCGTGATTATGGCTTAAATGATTTTTACCTTGAGTTATCGACAAAAAATCCTGAAAAATTTGTTGGTGAGGATTCCGATTGGGCTGAAGCAACTGAGGCTTTGCGCAAAGCTGCAACTGCACAAAATTTGGAACTTGTTTTGGATGAGGGAGGGGCAGCATTTTATGGGCCAAAGATCTCGGTACAGGCAAAAGATGCAATTGGTCGCACCTGGCAGATGTCAACAATTCAGGTTGATTTTCAATTACCTCAGCGTTTTGAGTTGGAATACTCCGCTACGGATGGGACTCGTCAGCGCCCTGTAATGATTCACCGTGCTTTGTTTGGATCAATTGAGCGATTCTTTGGAGTTCTCACTGAACATTACAGTGGAGCGTTCCCACCTTGGCTTGCACCTGTTCAAGCCATCGGTATCCCGGTTGCCGACGCTTTCGGTGATTACTTAGGCGAAGTTATTAAGCAAATGCGCAAAGCAGGCATCAGAGCCGAACTTGATTCATCAGATGATCGCATGCAAAAGAAGGTTCGTAACGCGCAAATGCAGAAGATTCCGTTCATGGTCATAGCCGGCGAAGAGGATCAACAAGCTGGTGCTGTTTCTTTCAGGTATCGAAACGGTGAACAGAAAAATGGAATTCCAATCAAAGATGCGATCGCCGAAATCAAAAAGGTTGTACAGGAACGTTCTCAGGTTTAAACAATGAGCGATTCAATCGATGGTGTCGGAATGCCAGATGGTTGGCAGCGTCTTTGGGCACCTCATCGCTTAGAGTATTTACGCGGTGAAAATCGTCCTTTGGAAGAAAACGATGTTACGTGCCCATTTTGTCGCATCCCAACTTTGCAGGACGAGGAAGGATTAATTGTTCATCGTGGGGCATCTGCCTACGTTGTCATGAATCTTTATCCGTACAACCCTGGCCATCTTTTGATTTGTGCATATAGGCATGTTCCTGATCTAACAGATCTAACTGATCAAGAGAGAAACGAGATTAGTCAATTAACAGCTCATGCAATGTCAACTATCCGCACAGTTTCAAATCCTGCTGGTTTCAATTTAGGGATGAATCAAGGAGCAATTTCAGGTGCTGGAGTTGCTGAACATATTCACCAACATGTTGTTCCTCGTTGGAGTGGGGATGCGAACTTCATGCCAATAATTGGGAAAACGAAAGTTCTTCCACAACTATTGACAGTGACGCGTGCTGAAATTGCTGCGGCTTGGTAATTACTTAGTCAACTGTTGAATGTACTCGTTGACAATATCAACACCAATACCGCGCTCTATCCACAAAGGAATAGCTGGGAAAAGTAGCCCAGCGCAGAATGCGTTGTCTCCGGCGGCTTCAACAAGCTCTAGATATTCTTCGCGAAATTCCTGCACCAAGGTCTGATGCTCCTCCTCGCAATTTTTAATTGTCTTCGGATTCGTCGAGTAATCGATTATGTTGAGACTAGACAACCCAATAAGAGCAGCCGGCATTCCTGCCTCATCATGTAAAACTAAATAAGGTGTAACCATTTGATCAAATACTCGGGTCGCAATCATTACGGCATCGTCAAAATCTGCTTCAAGTTTTTCTAAATGGGTTACAACTACAAGTCGTGGAACTTGGAACTCGTCTAAGGATTGCCACAAACCTATGGTTGCTTGATCAATACCTGCAGATGGATCGATAGCAAAGATAGCGAGATCGGATTCTGCTTCAGCCTTTTCAGATATCTGAGCGTTAAACGCCGCTGCCACCTGAGCCGGATCAGCGCTTACGTGTCCGTAGACATGAATTCGTAGGTCGATTATTTGAGATTGCACGGGCTCAGCCTACGATGGTCCTTGATGTTAAGCGCACGTTTGAAGCCAGCGGTCACGAAGTTGATTACCCCCGTGGCCTCGATTGCCCTGCGCTTAGGAATAACACCTAATGCTGTGACATGGACAGGGGCTGTGGCGGTTATGGCAGCGGCTCTATTTTTTTATCCCAAAGGTGAATTTTTCATAGGAACAGTGATTATTTGCGTCATGGCTCTTAGTGACTTGTTTGATGGAACGATGGCGCGTATTTCGCACAAGGGTTCTAGCAGGTGGGGAGGATTTCTTGATTCCACCATCGATCGAATTACTGATTCGGCGATACTTGTCGGGGTTTCGATATATCTGATCAACAACGATGACCCACTTGCAATCGTTGTTGTGGTCACTTTGGTGACTGGAATATTGGTTCCATACATTCGGGCTAAGGCAGAGTCTTTTGGAATTGAGTGTTCGGGCGGAATCGCAGAACGGACGGAGAGATTAATTCTCTCTCTAGCTGCTATTGGTTTTACTGGATTAGGTGTTCCGTACATAATGGCTATCGGAATGTGGTCACTTGCACTGCTAGGTACATATACAGTGGTTCAAAGAATGTTGATTGTAAAGCGAGCACGATAGGTGAAAGACAATCTATCGGCATATGCGTATTTTGCTGGGTGGCGGATTGTTCGTTGGTTGCCCGAACGCGGTGCTTATCGGCTTGCATATGCAGTTGCTGATTTTTTGACCAAGCGTAATGGAAAAAATGTCGCGCGCTTACGTTCCAATTTGCGACGCACTCAACCAGACATGACTCAACTTGATTTAGATTTGCTTGTTTTCAACGCCATGCGTTCGTACATGCGTTATTGGTGCGACACCTTTAGATTTCCAGATTGGTCGACCGAACGAGTTCGTGAAACTGTCACCGTTAGAAATGAGCATCTATTACTTGATGCCATCGCAGCAAAAACTGGTGTAATCGTTTCCCTTCCACATGCCGGTAATTGGGATCATGCAGGGGCCTATTTTTGCGCCAAAGGAATACATCTTGTTACCGTTGCAGAACACTTAAAGCCCGAAAAGCTCTTTTTGAAATTTTTGAGTTATCGACAAGCTATGGGTATGGAGGTATTGCCTTTAGACGGAAGAGTCTTGGGTACTTTGGCTCAGAGGTTACGACAAGGGGCATTGGTCGCTTTAGTTGCCGATCGTGATTTATCTAGATCTGGTATCGATGTGAATTTTTTTGGTGGACCATCCCGCATGCCGGCGGGACCAGCATTTTTGGCACTGAAAACAGGCGCGCCTTTGATCACAGCGTTTGTTTCGTATACAGATTCTGGAATTAATATCGATTTCAATGAGGTTGCTATCCCTACTAGTGGCAGTGATGAAGATAGAGTTTTGGAAATTGTTCAAAGAATGGCTAAACAATTTGAAGCTGGAATTGCTCAACATCCGCAGGATTGGCACATGCTGCAACGCATTTGGACTGATGGCGATTTTGTGGAGCGTTCCTGATGTTGAACCGTTCGTTGAAAATCGGAATCGTGTGTCCTTATAGTTGGGACACACCTGGTGGCGTACAAAATCACATTCGTGACTTAGCAGAATATTTGATTCAGGCTGGACATCAAGTTTCAGTTCTTGCACCTGTAATGGATGAGGAAAAACTTCCTTACTATGTCGTTAGCGCAGGAAAACCGATTTCTATTCCTTACAACGGTGCAGTCGCTCGCGTTCTTTTTGGACCGGTTGCTTTCTCGCGTGTACGCCAGTGGATTTCCAATGGGGAGTTCGACCTTTTGCATTTACATGAGCCAGCAATTCCTTCTATTTCCTTACTTGCGTGTTGGGCTGCTGAAGGACCAATGGTGGGAACCTTTCACGCAGCGGCAAAACGCCAGAAGATAATTTTTGCAATTGGCCCGATTCTTGAACCGGCTATTGAAAAACTATCAGCTCGTATCGCAGTGTCTGAAGCCGCTCGTTTAACCCTTACAGACCACTTAGATACAGATGCAATAGTTATTCCCAATGGCATTTACGCATCTCGCTATCACAATGGAATCCCAGACAAAAAGTGGCAAGGAAACACCATCGGATTCATCGGTAGGTTTGAGGAACCCCGAAAAGGATTAAGCGTTCTTCTGGCAGCCCTGCCTGTCATTGCTCGATTTGCACCAGATGTAAAAGTATTTGTTGCTGGTCCCGGCGATCCAACTGACGTGGAAAAGAGTATCGATCCACAATTGCGTCATCGTTTTGAATTCTTGGGGAAAATTTCAGAACAAGAGAAGGCAAATTTTATGTCTTCCGTTTCCATTTATGTGGCACCAAATACCGGAGGTGAGTCTTTCGGAATAATTCTTGCCGAAGCGTTAGCAGGAGGCGCCTGCGTTGTTGCAAGTGACATCCCAGCTTTTGATGACTTACTGGGTCAAGGCCAATTCGGAGCGCTATTTAAATCGGAAGATTCGACAGATTTAGCAAAAGTAATTATTGATCTCCTGCGTGATGAAAAGAAGAGATCGGAACTTGCTACGGCAGGTCGAGCTAGAGGGCAAAGTTTTGATTGGGAGATAGTCGCACAGCAAATCTATTCAGTGTATGAAATGTCGATCGTTGGAAGCGAAAAAGTTAAGTTGGCGTCGGATACACGTACATGGAATCGATTCTTGTCAAAGGATGAAAAGTAATGACACAGTGGTTTTTAGGTATCTTCGTTCTATTGATTTCACTGTGGTATCTGACTTTTCTCGCAACACGTTTAGATAGATTGCACCATCGAGTCGAGACAAGTTGGGCCAACCTTGATGTTTTGCTTCAGAAGCGAGCCGCTGTGGCTTTAGAAATTGCACACAGCGATATAGCTGATCCAGCATCATCGCTATTGCTAACGGGAGCGGCATATCAAGCAAGAGATGCAAATATTGCAAGTAGATCTGCGGCTGAAAGTGGACTTTCAGGAGCCTTGGGCTTATTGCTTGAAGATTCTGAACATTTGTCAACGGCGGCTGATAACGCTCTGCTAACTGAATTATCCTCACTGACCGACAAGATACGTGTCGCTATAGCTATTCATACGGATGCTGTTACCCGCACACAGATGGTGCGAAGTAAAATTATTGTCAAACTATTCCGTTTGGCAGGTACTGCTCCATTGCCCGTTACCTACGAGTTTGAATCTGATGTTCTCTAAACGTACGTTCATTCTTGGGGCCCTGGCATGCTTATTTCTTACTGGCTGTTCGGTAATTTCAGAGGTCCTTCCTGAAACTGCAATGACAAATGTACTGAGCGGTCGTGAAGGATCAAATGGACCGATATTGGTTGTAAAGATTGACGATACAGCACAGGCTCATCCCCAAATTGGTTTGGAGGACGCCGACATTGTTTACATAGAACAAGTTGAAGGTGGACTTACTCGTTTAGCCGCGGTTTTTTCCTCTGTAATCCCACAACGCATAGGACCTGTTCGAAGTGCACGTATTTCAGATGTTGAAATATTGTCTCAATATGGTCGAGTTGCATTTGCATACAGTGGTGCACAGAAGAAGCTGCTTCCCATAATCGCTGCTGCGAACCTGCAGGATCTGGGTGCACAGCGACAGAGTCCGACAATTTTCACAACTGATCCAAATCGCACACCTCCATTTGCCATGGTGCTGCGAGCAGATCTATTAATGGCGCTAGTCCAGGAAAAGAATTTCCACATAGATACAGCAAAAAACATAGGATCTAAATTCGGAGCTCTTCAAGAAGGGGGAGTTTCAACATCCAAAGCGGATATGCATTGGCCAGCGGCAACTTATTCTGCAACATGGTCATCTGATGAGTCCCGTTGGTTGCTTTCACATAACAATGCGATTGATGTTGCCGATTCTGGTGTTGTGTTAGGTCCGACCACTCTAATTATTCAAATGGTTTCCATTACGCCTTCTGAATATAAGGACAAAGTTGGGGGA
>WLCR01000037.1 GCA_009705235.1 Actinomycetota bacterium
CCTGCCTTACAAAGTCGTAGGGGGATTGCGATTTTACGAACGCCGTGAAGTAAAGGACTTACTGGCCTATTTGCGTGTTCTGGCCAATTTAGAAGATGAGATATCGCTTCGAAGAATCATTAATGTACCCAAGCGAGGCATCGGTGACACATCTTTGGATTATGTAGATGAGTTTGCCCGAAACAACAATATTTCCTTTTGGCAAGGCTTGTTACGAGTGAGTGAGAATGGTTCTGTCCCTTCTCGGGCTGGGCAAGCAATCAATGAATTTACTTCGATGGTCAGTGCCTTAGCTGTCTTGGTGGAGGCGAAAACAAAGCCATCAGTAATAGTTGAAGCAGCCCTTGAACAATCAGGATTGTTAAAGGAGTTAGCAGATAGCACCGATCCTCAAGATGAAGTTCGTGTAGAAAACTTAAAGGAACTAGTTGCAGTTTCTATGGAGTACGAAGAACGCCCATTTGAAGAGCTTGGTGAAGATGAAGAAATTTCTCTTGCCGGATTTTTAGAAAAAGTTTCACTAGTTGCAGATGCAGATGAAATTCCAGAAGGTGAAGATCATGGGGGAGTTGTAACAATGATGACTCTTCACACCGCAAAAGGACTTGAGTTCCCGACTGTTTTTCTGACCGGAATGGAAGATGGAATTTTTCCACACTCACGGACTCTCGGTGAAAAAGATGAGATTGAGGAAGAACGCCGTCTTGCCTATGTTGGGTTAACTCGCGCACGTCAACGTCTTTATATTTCACGTGCTGAATATCGTTCGACATGGGGAGCGCCAAATTACAATCCACCGTCACGCTTTCTTGATGAGATTCCAGAAGAAGTAATTGAATGGCGCAATCAAGGGCGATCATCATCACCGTCACTTGTTACACGCACTCGCACTGCCACAACGCCGCCTCCACGTGCCACCGGCAAAAAGAGTGTTGCGATGGAGCTAGCAGTCGGTGAGCGTGTGTCACATGACACATTCGGATTAGGCACTGTTGTGGCTGTTGCTGGGGCTGGCGATAAAGCCGAAGCGACAATTAACTTCGGCCAGTACGGCGAGAAGCGATTACTGCTGCGTTATGCACCTGTTGAGAAACTATAGGATTACCCCGTATATAAGCCGGCCAATAGATTGTGAGCCCCAGTGGATCTCTTTGAATACCAAGCCCGAGATATCTTTGAAAAACATGGCGTACCTGTTTTAGCAGCAGCAATTGCAACGACAGCTGATGAAGCAGAAAAAGCAGCAACAACAATTGGCGGCAAGGTTGTAGTCAAAGCACAGGTCAAAGTTGGTGGACGTGGAAAAGCAGGCGGAGTAAAGCTTGCAGAAAACCCTCAGGATGCTCGTGAAAAAGCTGGCGCCATCCTTGGAATGGATATCAAAGGTCACACTGTTCGCACAGTAATGATTGCCGCAGCAGCTCCGATCGAAGCTGAGTATTACCTTTCAATTTTGTTGGATCGCTCAAACCGAACATTTCTAGTTATGGCATCTGTTTCAGGTGGAATGGATATCGAAGAGGTTGCGCATACTGCTCCTGAAAAACTTGCAAAGATTCCAGTATCTGCAGTTGATGGAATCTCACTTGCCAAGGCCAAAGAGATTGTTGCAGCAGCAGCATTTCCTGCAGATGTTGCAGATCAAGTTGTACAGGTACTTCTTAAGTTATGGGATGTTTTTCAAGGCGAAGATGCAACTCTTGTAGAAGTTAATCCATTGGTTAAAACCAAAGATGGAAAAGTTATTGCCTTAGATGGCAAGGTAACTCTTGATGACAACGCTGATTTCCGTCAGCCAGATCACCAATCACTTGTAGATCAAGATGCAGAAAATCCTTTAGAAGCAGCAGCGAAAGAAAAAGGACTTAACTACGTCAAACTTGATGGACAGGTTGGAATCATCGGTAACGGTGCAGGACTTGTAATGAGCACGCTTGATGTTGTGGCATACGCAGGAGAAAAACATGGCGGAGTACGTCCTGCTAACTTCTTAGACATCGGAGGCGGAGCATCTGCCCAAATCATGGCGGACGGTCTTTCAATTATTTTGGGTGATGCCGACGTGAAGAGTGTTTTTGTGAATGTATTTGGTGGAATCACAGCATGTGATGCCGTTGCAAATGGAATTGTGCAAGCCCTTGAATTACTTGGCCCAAAGGCAACAAAGCCAATTGTTGTTCGACTCGATGGAAACAATGTTGTTGAAGGTCGAGCAATCTTGGCTAAGGCTGCCCACCCATTGGTTGAGCAAGCAGACACTATGGATGGAGCAGCAAATCGCGCTGCAGAATTGGCGGCGAAGTAATGTCTATCTTTATTAACGATGCAAGTAAGGTAATTGTTCAGGGAATGACCGGATCTGAAGGAACCAAGCACACTCGCCGTATGTTGGCTTCTGGCACAAAGATTGTTGGTGGAGTAACACCTGGCAAAGGTGGACAGGTTGTCGATATTGACGGCCATCAACTTCCTGTGTTCAACACAGTTGCTGAAGCAATGTCTGCAACTGGTGCAAATGTTTCAGTTGTTTTTGTGCCACCTAAGTTTGCAAAAGCTGCTGTGATCGATGCTATTGATGCAACGATGCCATTGGTTGTTGTCATTACTGAAGGTATTCCGGTACATGACTCAGCAAGTTTCTATGCGTATTCGCAGACAAAGGGCACAACACAAATTATTGGCCCTAACTGTCCAGGATTAATCAGCCCAGGAAAATCAAATGTTGGAATCATCCCAGCAGATATCACCGGGGCTGGTCCAATTGGTTTGGTCTCAAAGTCCGGAACTCTTACATATCAAATGATGTACGAACTACGTGACATTGGATTTAGCACAGCCGTAGGAATTGGTGGAGATCCAGTAATTGGAACAACCCACATAGATTGCTTACGCGCATTTCAGGATGATCCAGATACAACAGCGATCGTAATGATCGGTGAAATTGGCGGAGATGCTGAAGAACGTGCGGCAGCCTTTATTGCTGAGTATGTTACAAAGCCAGTTGTTGGTTATGTTGCAGGGTTCACTGCTCCTGAAGGCAAGACAATGGGTCACGCAGGTGCCATCGTTTCTGGTTCATCAGGAACTGCGCAAGGAAAGAAAGATGCCTTGGAAGCAGCTGGCGTAAAAGTTGGTCAAACACCTAGTGAAACCGCGCGTTTGTTGCGCGCAATTCTGGGTCGATAACAATGATGACGCGGGTACTTGGAGCTGCATTGCCCCAGGTCCTGCGCAGCGTTGCATGGCTTTTACTTCCTATTTCATTTATCGCACTTCTGGCATGGGCTACAGCGGGTAGTGCAACAGGAAATACCGGAGATCCGTTGCGTGCAGCGCTATGGATTTGGATCGCTGCTCATCAGATTCCTTTTTCATTAGCTTTACCACCATCTGGATTAGATGGATATCTTTCCTACCTTCCACTTGGAGCACTTATTTTTCCAGTGCTTGCAATCCGCAATGGCATAGCACGCACTATCGAACGTTTGGATAATGATTCATCGCTCGTAGGGTCTGCTCGAGCAGTCTTTGCTATCGGGTACACCTTTTTTGCACTACTTGCTTCACTTTTTTCAAAGACTGATTCAATAAAACCTGTTTGGTATTTCGCGTTTTTGTATGTTTTGCCCTTCACGCTACTAGTCGGTTCTACAGTTGGTCGCAAAGTTGCCTTGGGCCAAGGTTTTTTATTTGGCTCACGCATTATTGCTCTATTGCTAGGTTTTTCTTCAATAATCTTCGGCTTGTCTTTGCTCTTCAATATTTCTATGGTCAAGGATCTAACTACAGTGCTACAGCCAGGAATATTTGGTGGTCTGCTTTTATTGCTGCTAAATATCTTGTATATACCGAATGCAATTGTCGCCACCCTTGCTTATTTTTCAGGGGTTGGGTTTGCCGTTGGCTCAGGAACTTTAGTTTCACCATTTTCTCATCGATTGAACAAAATTCCTGCGATGCCATTGTTGGGCGCATTGCCTGAAGGAAAATCAACAATGGCACTGATCGGAATCGCATTCATAATATTTGCTGGTGCACTTCTTGCTAGTTGGACAGTTGCTCTTAACATTAAAGTTTTACATCAAAGTCTGGTTGTCGCAATCGCCATTGCAGCATTTGTAGGCTACTCAGCAAGTGGGGCTTTGATTACTGATGCGATGTCTGCAGTTGGTGTTTCAACCTGGAAGTTCACACTGGCGATGGCTGCGGAGTTAATAGCTGGTGCTGCTTTAGCCCTATACCTGCCTCGATTGTTGAAGCGGACATGAGAAAACGTGTTGTAATCCTTGCTTCTGGAGCAGGTTCACTGACACAAGCAATCCTTGATGCCACCGAACTTGATATTCAAATAGTTGCAGTTGTATCAGACACAGAAGGTGCACCAGTTTTGGAACGAGCGAAGCAAGCAAATGTGAATACTTCGGTCATACAACTAAAGGGTGATCGTGCAGCATGGGATCGTCAATTGTTTGATCAAGTTGACCAGTACCAGCCAGATTTAGTCATTAGTGCTGGATTCATGAAGATTCTTTCACCTGAATTTGTAAATTATTTTCCAACAATAAATAGCCATCCAGCTTTACTCCCAGATTTCCCCGGCGCGCACGCGGTCCGCGATGCATTAGCAGCTGGTGTCAAGATCACCGGAACAACTGTTCACTGGGTTGATGCAGGCGTAGATACCGGGCCGATCATTACCCAAATGGAAGTTCCGGTGTTGCCCGGAGATGATGAAGCAACTCTTCATGAGAGAATTAAGAAAGTAGAACGCGGTCTCATTGTTGCGACCATCGCTTTAATTACGCCAACACTGGAGACTAACTCACGATGAGAAAACCAATTCGCCGTGCACTTGTAAGCGTCTATGACAAAGCTCGCCTGACTGAGATTGGTACGGCCTTATCTTTGGCTGGTGTAGAAATTGTCTCAACTGGTTCAACGGCAAAGAATCTAGCTGAAGCCGGCATTGCAGTCACTGAAGTCGGTACTTACACGGGCTTTCCGGAAATTATGGGCGGACGAGTAAAGACGCTACACCCTCGCATCCATAGCGGAATTTTGGCTGATCAGAATAATCCAGAGCATGTAGCGGCAATCGCCGAATTAGATATTGCACCTTTTGATCTAGTAGTTATAAACCTGTATCCATTTGCAGCCACTATTGCTTCTGGTGCTAGTTTTGAAGAAAGTATTGAGCAAATAGATATTGGCGGTCCATCGATACTTCGTGGAGCTGCCAAAAACCATGGCTCTGTCGCTGTTATTTGCCAGACTTCACAATACGACCAGTTGCTACATGCAGTTAAAACTGGAGGATTTACTGAGACAGAGCGACGCACATTGGCATTAGAAGTTTTCCGCACCACCGCTGAATACGACTTAGCAATCGCAACTTGGTTGGGTCAATCGGGCACTAATGATTTGCCTGATTGGTTTGGCCGAATCTGGCAGCGCGAGAATTCTTTGCGATATGGGGAGAACCCACATCAAGCTGCTGCGATTTATTCAGGTGGCCCTGCAGGCATTGTTGGGGCGCAACAATTACATGGCAAGGAAATGTCTTTTAATAATTACACAGATGCAGAAGCAGCATGGCGCGCAGTACTAGATCATCGCGATCCTGCTGTTGCAATCATGAAGCATGCAAACCCGTGTGGTGTTGCTGTGTGTGAATTGGGTGTGGCTGTTGCGTATCAGCACGCACATGAATGTGATCCAGTGTCTGCTTTTGGTGGTGTTGTTGCTGCTAACCGCACAGTAGACCTTGCCATGGCTGAACCACTATCAAAGATATTTACTGAAGTTATAATCGCACCGGATTATGATGCTGATGCGCTTGAACTCTTAATGAAGAAGCCATCAATAAGAATCTTGAAATGCGAAGTAACTGAGATTAATTCTCTTGAATTGCGCCCGGTGTCTGGGGGAGTACTGCTGCAAGCAACAGACTTAATCGATGCCGATGGTGACTCACCAGCTAATTGGAAGCAAGTAAGTGGAGAAGCAGTTGATGCGCAAACAATGAAGGATTTGGAATTCGCGTGGCGCAGCGTTCGTTCAGTAAAAAGCAATGCAATTTTGTTGGCTAAATCAACTGCCTCGGTTGGAATAGGAATGGGTCAGGTAAATCGTGTTGATTCTGCGCGTCTTGCCGTTTCTCGAGCGGGTGACCGTGTCATTGGATCTGTTGCAGCAAGTGATGCATTTTTCCCTTTTGCCGATGGTCTTCAAATTCTGATTGATGCCGGCGTTACAGCGGTAGTACAACCTGGCGGAAGTGTCCGTGATGAAGAGGTTATTGCAGCAGCACAGGCTGCTGGTATTGCAATGTTCTTCACCGGAACCCGACATTTCTCTCACGCATAGTCGACTAGATAGGCTTGGCTCATGAGCGCACAGATTCTCGATGGTAAAGCACTTGCCTCAGCCATTAAAACTGAGTTGGCAACTCGTGTAGTTGCGCTGAAAGCAAAGGGAATAACTCCAGGGCTTGGAACAGTTTTAGTTGGCGATGACCCAGGTTCACATTCATATGTAGGTGGAAAGCATCGTGATTGCAAAGAAGTTGGGATTAATTCAATCCGGGTTGATCTCCCAGAGAGTGCAACTGAAAAAGATGTCTTGGCGGCAATTGCAGATCTGAATTCTTCAAAGGAATGCACCGGGTACATCGTGCAACTCCCACTACCGTCCGGAGTTAACACTCAAAGAGTTTTAGAAGCTATTGATCCAAGTAAGGATGCTGATGGTTTGCACCCTCTAAATCTTGGTCGTCTAGTGGCAGGGTATGAAGCACCATTGCCTTGTACACCGCGCGCGATTGTGGCATTGCTTGATCATTACAAGATTTCAACCAAAGGCGCCGAAGTAACTGTAATCGGCCGTGGGTTAACCGTTGGGCGCCCACTTGGCTTGTTGCTGACCCGAAAGCAAGAAAATGCAACGGTTACTTTGACTCACACTGGTACCAAAAATTTAACTGAGCATACAAAAAATGCTGACATTATCGTTGCCGCAATTGGCCAGTCACATTTCTTAAAAGCAGAAATGATTAAAGAGGGTGCAGTAGTAATTGATGTTGGAATCTCACGCACTGCTGCAGGTTTAGAGGGAGATGTTTGTCCTGGAGTATTTGAAAAGGCTTCGTTTGTTTCACCGATGCCTGGTGGGGTTGGTCCAATGACTCGTGCCATGCTGCTGACAAATGTGGTTGATGCGTGCAGCTAAATAATCGCATTCTTTCAATAGTCAGCTACGCCGCCGTCTTGATCGGGGTGGTTCTTGGGGCTTCAGGCATAGTGCGAGGTGGATCACTATTTATCGCTGCCGGAACTATGGGGATCGCACTTAAATCTCGTAATTTTCGCCGCATCGAGTTTTATTTACCTGTTGTTATCGCAGTGGCCCTCTTTACGCTGGCAATTGCACTTCCTCGTGGACGATAGAGTTCACCTATTCGCAATTACGCATGAATGGAGTCGCTATGGGTGGCAAAGTCACAGTAGTCGGTGCAGGTTTCTACGGTTCAACTACAGCTCTTCGTTTAGCTGAATATGATGTTTTCGATACTGTCGTTTTAACAGATATTGTCGAAGGAAAGCCTGAAGGCTTGGCATTAGATATGAATCAGTCTCGATCTATCGAAGGTTTTGAAACTAAAATAATTGGTGCAACAACAACCGCCGAAGGTGCTGGCTACGAAGCGACAGCTAATTCAGATGTAGTTGTAATTACTGCAGGGCTTCCACGCAAGCCAGGCATGAGCCGTATGGATTTAATTGGTGTAAACGCCGGAATCGTTCGCGGAGTTGCTGAAAATATTGCTAAGCATTCACCAAACGCTGTGATTATCGTAGTTTCAAATCCACTTGACGAAATGACTGCGCTTGCACAGATTGCAACAGGCTTTCCAAAGAATCGCGTAATGGGTCAAGCAGGAATGCTAGATACCGCTCGCTTTACAAACTTTGTTGCAGAGAAATTAGGTGTAAAGGTTTCATCTGTAAAGACATTAACACTTGGTTCACACGGTGACACCATGGTTCCAGTCCCAAGTCGTTGCACAGTTGATGGCAAGCCGCTAACTGATCTGCTGTCACAAGCAGATATTGCAGATCTTGTTGATCGCACACGCAATGGCGGCGCCGAAGTAGTTGCACTACTGAAAACTGGATCTGCTTACTACGCACCATCTGCAGCAGCAGCTCGTATGGCAAAAGCTGTCATCGAAGATTCAGGCGCAGTTATGCCTGTGTGCGCGTGGGTTGATGGCGAGTACGGAATTTCTGGTGTTTATCTGGGCGTTGAAGCCGAGATCGGACGCACAGGTATTAAAAAAGTTGTTGAAGGCACATTGACTGATTCAGAAGTTGCAGCCCTTAAAGAGGCAGCAGAAGCGGTTCGTGCAAAACAAGCAGATGTCCAAACACTCTAATAAGTTCCATCTTTACACATAAGGGAGTCATGATGAGCAAGATCAAAGTTACAGGCACAGTCGTTGAACTAGATGGCGATGAAATGACACGCATTATGTGGCAGTTCATCAAGGATTCATTGATCCTGCCTTACTTAGATGTGAATCTTGAGTACTACGACCTAGGTATGGAACACCGCGATGCAACGGATGATCAGGTAACCATTGATTCCGCACGAGCAATTCAAAAGCATGGAGTGGGCATCAAGTGCGCAACGATTACTCCAGATGAAGCACGCGTTGAAGAATTTGGCCTCAAGAAAATGTGGAAGTCTCCTAACGGAACGATCCGCAACATTCTTGGTGGAGTAATTTTCCGCGAACCAATTATCATCAGCAATGTTCCACGTTTGGTTCCGCACTGGACTAAGCCAATCGTTATTGGCCGTCACGCATTTGGTGATCAGTACCGTGCAACAGATTTCAAGGTTCCA
>WLCR01000038.1 GCA_009705235.1 Actinomycetota bacterium
ACATATTCGCGATTTGCGAACTCAGAAACTGTTTCTTTAACCGCATAAACCTCGGCATCTGGGTTATCGCTAGCTCGAACAAGACGCACAACGTGCCTAGAAATACCTCTTTTTTCAGCAAGGGCTGGGTCTTCTGGCCACTCTTCTAGAGGCAGGTGCCATGGCAAACCGGTGACAGAGGCGATCTCCTCGCCTAAACCTGTAATACGTAGCGCCATGGAGCATATTCTCTCTCATAATTGTTACTAGAACATGAACACCACGTCTCAATAAGAGTGATCTATGCACTTTAGAATGTCACCATGGCAATTACACAGAGAATTAAGAAGGCAGCCGCACGTTCCCCTAAATCTGAAAAAGCTCCAGATGATTATGGAATTTTGGGCAAGCCGATCAATCGGTCCCATCCATTTTACTTTGGCTTTATTGCAACTCTTGGCGCTTTAACTGCAATTGTCTTGATGCGAGCACTTGCAAGTGCAAGTCAAATCTTTGTTCTCATTCTAATTGCGCTGTTCCTGGCAACTGGCTTAAACCCTGCCGTTGAAGCGTTGCGTAAACGTAATATGTCTCGAAGTACTGCTGTAACAGTTATTTTCTCGTCAGTAATTCTCTTTGTACTCTTTTTTGCCCTTGTTGTCGTTCCACCAGTAATAAATCAAGGAACACAGCTAATTGAAAATGCACCTCAATTGTTGAGCGATTTAATGAAAAACGAAACTATCAATCAGTTAAATACTCAATTTGGACTCATTGATACCTTGCAAGATAAATTAAAGACGATCACATCTGATGGCAGTTTACTAATTAGTACATTTGGTGGAGTCATTGGAGTTGGTAAATCTGTTCTGTCAGGTTTCTTTACAGCGCTAACCATTTTGGTTCTTACCTTGTACTTCATCACATCTTTGCCTCAGGCTGTCGATCTTGGTCTTTCCTTAGTACCAGCAAGCCGCCGTGATCGTGTGGGACGCTTAACTAATGCCGTGATAGCAAGGGTGGGTGCATTTGTAGGAAGTCAGATTTTAATTGCTGCGATGGCAGCGGTATTTGTAGTTATTCTCGCAACCGTTTTAGGAATGCCTTCACCAATTGCTATCGGCATGATCGTATTAGTTGCCGCACTTATTCCACTTATTGGCCACTTCATAGGATCTGCAATTGTAACTTTAATTGCACTAACCCAATCTGTGGCGATCGGAGTAATTGCCTTTGTTGCATACGTAGTTTACGTGCAAATTGAAAACTACGTCGTTACCCCAAGGATCATGAAGCGGACTCTAAATGTTCCTGGCGCAGTAACAATTGTTGCTGCACTTATAGGTTCATCCTTGTTGGGATTAGTAGGTGGATTGTTAGCTGTGCCAGTGGCCGCATCAATCATCCTAATCCTTGACGAAGTAGTTATTCCTCGCGCAAATAACAGTTAAAACTCAGTTGGAAGCGGCGCATTATCGCCGGTTACGATGCTGTTTATCTCGGATAGAACACGATGTACTGATGGTTCGCCAATCCACAAATGTTTCGCGCCTTCGACTGCAGATATTTTCAATGTGGGAACAACTGCAAATCTTTGTCGTGCCTCATCTGGCTTTAGATAATCATCAAGTTCGGGTACTAAGGCAACGATTGGTCGCGAATCTGTATTCCAATATTTAAGTTGTTCATCTGTAGTTGTGCGCAATGGTGGACTTAATAAGATCAGCCCTTTGTGTCGTGGATCCTTCGCATGCTGGAGAGCTAAATCCGTCCCGAAGGACCAACCAACTACCCAGAGATTTTCTAATTTCAAGGTATCAAAGCAATATGTGAGCATTGCTTCAACATCAAAGTGTTCAGCATTTCCGTTATCAAAATTTCCGGTACTGCTACCAGCTTCACTTGAAGTTCCACGTGTATTGAACCGAACAACAGTTATTCCGGTCATCGCTGGTAATCGGTTAGCGGCCTTCTTGTAAATGTGACTATCCATCATTCCACCAGCCGTTGGCAGTGGATGTAAGCAGAGTATTGCTCCCTTTGAAGGAGCTATGGGTGCTGCGACCTCGCCAATCAAATCAACGCCATCAGCGGTCGTGACATGAAACGGTGTTCGAATAGATTCAAAGACACTGCTCGATCTCATTACCTCGCTCATACTTCAAATCCTATCTATACCCGACTAGGCTTGTTCGCATGGTCACTTCAAAATCTTCAAAAGCTTTTAATTCATACAATCCCGTTAATGGTGAGGCTGTAGGTACATATCCAATTTATTCAGCTAAAGCGGTTGCAGAAATTGTTGATCATGCCCGAGATGCAAGCATTTCGTGGGTCGCATTAGGATTTTCTGGACGTAAAAAAGTTTTGTTAGCCTGGAGCAGTTACATAATTAAGAATGTTGATCAGATCGCTGCGCTGGTATCACTTGAAACAGGTAAGCCAATCAGTGACGCAAAGCTCGAAGCATCTATGGCGGTCAGTCATATCGGCTGGGCGGCCAGACATGCTGAGGACATAATGCGTACCTCTTATCGCGTGCCTGGTGCATTAATGGCGAACATGTCTGCAACAGTTGAACGATCTCCAGTTGGCGTTGTGGGTGTTATTGGCCCTTGGAACTATCCAATCTTTACTCCTGTTGGATCTATTGCTTACGCATTAGCTGCAGGAAATACCGTTGTTTTTAAGCCAAGTGAGTACACACCTGGTGTTGGGGTGTGGTTAGAAGAAAGTTTTAATGTTGTTGCACCCTTTGCCGACATCTTTACAACTATCACCGGTTTAGCAGAAACTGGAAATGCGTTGTGCACAAGTGCTATAGATAAGTTGTCATTTACAGGCTCAACTAAGACCGCCAAATTAGTGGCAGCAGCATGTGCAACAAATATGACGCCAGTTGTTTTGGAGTGTGGTGGAAAAGATCCAGTGATTGTTGCAGCAGATGCCAATCTAGATCGCGCAGTTGATGCAACTATCTGGTCTGCTATGGCCAACGCAGGACAGTCCTGTATTGGTGCTGAACGAGTCTATGTTGATGAAAAGGTTGCTGATGCCTTTATTGAAAAGGCGATAGCCCTTGCTCAGAAAATTCATGCAGGCGCTCCTGGCGATGGAAATTATGGCCCAGCAACAATGCCTTCACAGATCTCTGTTATCACTTCTCACATAAAAGCAGCGATAAAGGATGGTGGGCAATTTGCCTATGGTTCATTGAAATCGGTTCAAGCACCTTTTGTGCAACCAGTTATTTTGGTTGATGTTCCTGAATCATCTGCAGCAGTTCGAGAGGAAACCTTTGGACCAATAATTATTGTAAATCGGGTGGCACATATGCAGGAAGCTATTGCTCTTTCTAATGCATCGCGTTATGGATTGGGAGCTAATATCTGGTCTAAGCGTCATGGTAAGAAAATTGCTTCACAGTTGCATGGCGGGATGGTCGCAATTAACTCAACTTTTTCATTTGCAGCAATTTCATCCGTTCCATTTGGTGGAGTTAAAGACAGTGGGTATGGCCGCGTACATGGTCCTGAAGGATTACTCGAGTACACATATCCACGTACTGTTGTTCGTACTCGTTTTAATATTCCTTTGAAGCTTTTGAGTTTTAAGCGCCGTGCTAAAGATGACACCCTTGTCATCAAAGCAACACAATTGTTGAAGGGACGGCTAGGCTAAAAACGAGGAGCGTTACGAGTACGTTCTGTATTTGGGCGCCGTTTATTTTTCTTAGCCCAGCATGCTGTGTGCCAGTGTCGACGACCATCTTCATCGTATTCAAGCCACGCAACAACGTGTGGAGTTGCAAGTGGAATTAATTGATCACAACCAGGACAGCGATATGGCTTTGTTGAACCAGATCCAGTTAAGCGGCGAACAACATAGGTGCCGTCACTATGTTCTTCTGTGCTCTCACCCGTAGATGCGATATTGATTTCCCGAGGTTCTTCAGGCTTAACCCGCTTCTTTGGGTAGTTTCTACGCGGGCTCACAGGTGTATTTTCGCATAGTAAAGTAGCCACATGAGCCTCATCGAAGTAAAAGGCCTTAAAAAAAGCTATGGCGATGTTCACGCTGTGCGCGGTGTAGATCTTGAAATCGAAGATGGCGAGATCTTTTCTCTGCTCGGTCCAAATGGAGCAGGTAAGACAACAACTGTAGAAATCATGGAAGGCTTTAGAACAAGGGACTCTGGAACTGTCTCTGTTTTGGGCTTTGATCCACAAACTCGGGGCCATGAATCTCGCAAATGGCGAGATCGTATTGGCATCGTCTTGCAAAGTTCTGCTGATGCGGGCGACTTAACAGTTTTAGAAACAATTGATCATTTCAGTGGGTACTACTCAAACCCTCGAAATGTTGATGAAGTAATTCACTCAGTTGGTTTAGTCGAAAAAGAAAATGCCCTTATTCGCAATCTTTCAGGTGGTCAGCGCCGTCGACTAGATGTGGCACTTGGAATCATAGGAAATCCTGAACTCTTGTTCCTCGATGAACCAACAACTGGTTTTGACCCTGAAGCTCGCCGCGCTTTTTGGGCTCTGATTCAGAATCTGCGGAGCGATGGGACGACAATCGTTCTAACAACCCATTACTTAGATGAAGCTGAAGCGCTAGCAGACCGCGTTGCAGTGATTAATGGCGGAGTAATAATCGAAGTTTCAACCCCTGCCGAACTAGGTGGCCGCGCAACCTCCCAAGCCACAGTGGCATGGCGAGATGGAGAAATCACCAAATCTGAACGATCAGACAACCCAACTGAATTAGTAGCAAAGTTGTCTTCACACTTTGGTGGCGAGGTTCCGGAGCTAGTTGTTTCACGACCATCACTTGAAGATATCTATCTTGAAATGATTGGTGGCTCGCATGAGTAAAATTCCTAGCGCGCTGTCTTTAGGTATTCGTCGTGGAAATCTAGAGGTTCGTCAATTCGCTCGTCAGCGTGAATCCGTCGTATTTACATTGCTTTTCCCTGTCATTTTGCTTGCCATATTTGGTTCAGTATTTAAAGACACAATTGCACCAGATGTCACTTTTTCACAATACTTTCTTGCTGGAATGATTGCATCGGGATTAGTAAATACAGGATTTCAAGCACTTGCCATCACTATTCCTTTGGAACGTGACTTTGGAGCACTAAAGCGTCTGCGCGGAACTCCTATGCCGGCATCTAGTTACTTTATTGGCAAATCAATTCTGATTTTTATAAGCATGGTTATTCAAATTCTTTTGCTTTTAGGATTTGGCATTCTATTCTTCGGGGTCGAATTGCCAACAGATATCAATAAGTGGATCACTTTTTCCTGGCTAGTCCTGTTGGGTAGTGCCTGTTCAACTGCCCTTGGAATCGCATTTTCTATAGTTCCAAAAAGTGGCCGCGGTGCATCAGCAGTTGTTTCCCCTATCGTGATCATTTTGCAATTCTTCAGCGGTGTTTTCTTTGTGTTTACTCAGCTACCTACATGGATGCAACAAGTTGCAGCAATTTTCCCGTTGAAGTGGTTGACACAAGGAATGCGCTCAGTGTTCTTGCCAGATTCTTTTGCCAGCCAAGAAGTTGCCAAAGGTTGGGAAACCGGCAAAACGGTTGTAATTCTTCTAGTGTGGCTAGTAATTGGAATCTTCTTTAGTGTCCGAAAGTTCAAGTGGGATCGTGATTAAACGGCTCATTGCAATTGTTCTGGTGCTTATGGTTGCCATGCCAGTTGCTAGCACTGCATCTCTCACCTCCTTGGCTAAAGCCAAGCCAACATTGACTCCATCTCCTTCTCCAGTCTGGCCCCCAAAAGGGTTTACCCCGAGCAAAGTCGGAAACACATTCATAAAGATTCCAACTGCCAAAGAGCTAGTGGGATTAGCTTCCAATGACAAAGCTCTGACTGCGGCGTTAGCTCGGAAAGTAGATGGAGTTAGAGTCTGTGAAAAGTTCTCCTGTGGCGCGGTTCAGGTCACATCATTAGATAGTTGTAAATGGTGGGTCGTTACCGCAAATGTCAAAGGCGCGACTTCTCCTGAAGATTCAACAATAAAACTTTTTGGCACAGTCCGCACAACCATTGGCAAAACTGCGGCAAAGAAGTACACAACGATCTTGATAGTAAGTGGCGAACCGATCGAGCTGCGTCACACAGTGTCAAATATTAGAGCCGTTTGTCATACTGAAGTTCCGGTGGAAAAAGTTCCTGGAACAACATACACAGTTGCTCCTTAGCGATTAGCTCCTGGAACCCACAGTTGATCGCCAATTTCCTTGTTTGCGTAACGAGCAAGAACAAATAGAAGATCAGAACAACGGTTAAGGTATTTTGCAGTCAAAGGATTAACTCCCCCGCCAAATGAATGGATGGCGCTCCAAGTGCGGCGTTCTGCTCGACGAACAACTGTGCGGGCGACATGAAGATGCGCAGCTGCAGCAGTCCCAGATGGCAATACAAATGAACGTAATGATTCAAGATCAGCATTGAAATGATCAATCTGTTCTTCTAGATATGTCACTTGTGATTCCAACACACGCAATGGTTCAAAGGCTGGCGAATCAACAACTGGCGTACATAGATCTGCGCCAACATCAAATAAATCATTTTGAATACGCACTAACAATGCGCGTACTTCATCAGTTAATTGATCAGTAGAAAGCACAACACCGATAGCAGAGTTAGCTTCATCAACTGTGGCATAGGCTTCAAGACGAGGGTCATTTTTTGAAGTACGACTCATGTCCCCTAGGGAAGTTGTTCCATCATCGCCGGTCTTTGTGTAAATACGCGTTAAATTAACCATGTGCCTAGCCTATAAGTAGACTGCGCCTATGGCATCCCACGATCGCTTCCGCATAGTTGGCCGAACCCCTCTGCGCGGCGAAGTCTCTGTAACAGGTGCCAAGAACTCGGTATTAAAGCTGATGGCAGCCTCGTTGTTGGCCGCCGGAACAACAACAATTCGCAATGTTCCAGATATCGCTGATGTTGACATCATGGCCGACCTATTAACCAGGCTTGGTTGCACAGTTGTGCGCGGCACAGATACGGTCACAATCACAGTTCCACAAGAGCCAACACATCGTGCAGATTACGATTTAGTTCGAAAAATGCGTGCTTCAATCAATGTCTTAGGCCCACTTGTTGCCCGTGTTGGTCAAGCAGATGTTGCACTGCCAGGTGGGGATGCAATTGGTTCTCGAGGTTTAGATTTTCATATTAAAGGTCTTGAATCACTGGGTGCAAAAGCCCATATCGAACATGGTTATGTCATTGCGCAAGCTCCCAATGGTTTAACAGGAGCGCCTGTACAGCTTGATTTCCCAAGTGTTGGTGCAACTGAAAACATCATGACCGCTGCTGTGTTAGCAAAGGGTGTAACAACAATTGATAACGCTGCACGCGAACCTGACATCGTTGACCTAGGTGAATTCTTAATTTCCATGGGTGCAAAGATTGAAGGACTTGGATCACCGCTAATCACAATTACCGGTGTTGATGTAATGCATCCAACGGATCACACAACAATCACCGACCGTATTATCACCGGAACATGGGCATTTGCTGCTGCCATGACTCGTGGTGACATCACAATTCATGGTGCGCGTCCAGAACATCTCGAACTACCTTTAGAAAAGTTAGCGTCGGCAGGTGCCATCATTACATCGACTGCAGATGGCATCCGTGTAAAGATGGATGTGCGACCACAAGCAATTGATGTGGCAACACTTCCCTATCCAGGATTCCCAACTGACCTACTCCCAATGGTTATTGCATTAAACGCCATTGCTGATGGGCATTCCCTAGTGACTGAAAATGTCTTTGAATCCCGCTTTATGTTTGTTAATGAACTGAGCCGATTAGGCGCACAAGTGAGCGTAGATGGACATCACGCATCAATTACAGGCGTTGAAGAGCTCTCTGGCGCACCAGTTGAAGCGCACGATATCCGCGCAGGTGCAGGATTAATTTTGGCCGCATTAGTTGCTGAAGGTGAAACAACCGTCGATCAGGCTTTCCACGTAGACCGTGGCTATCCGAACTTTGCCGAGCAGTTACAAGGCCTCGGCGCTAACGTCACCCGCGAGTAAATCCTTAGTTAATGGACTCCGTGAGAATTGAAACGCGGTTGTTTGAGACCGACAAGAAGCCTCCACTGACTTTAAACTCTTTGTTGTCACCGTTTACACCGTGAATCACAACTTGACCGTCGACAAGTACTCCAAAGAGTGGTGCGTGATCGGTGAGAACACCGATGTCACCTTCGACGGTACGAGCAGAAACTGATGTAGCTTCGCCCGACCATACGCGCTCTGTTGGAGATACGAGTTCGACTTTAAGTGTCATGTTTTTACTTTGCCAAACTTGCTGCTAATTCAGCTGCATTGCGCTCTACATCAGCAAGACCACCGCACATGAAGAATGCCTGCTCAGGAATATGATCGTACTTTCCATCTGCAAGTGCTTCGAATGCTTCGATTGTCTCTGATAGAGGAACGAATGATCCGTCAATTCCGGTAAACACCTTCGCAACGAAGGTGTTCTGCGACAGGAAGCGCTGGATGCGTCGTGCACGACCAACTAGTACGCGGTCATCTTCTGACAATTCATCGATACCAAGAATTGCAATGATGTCCTGTAGATCCTTGTAACGCTGCAGGATCTGCTTGATGCGGTTAGCAACACGGAAGTGGTGCTCACCGATGTA
>WLCR01000039.1 GCA_009705235.1 Actinomycetota bacterium
ATGTCACCTGGTGAGCGATACGGCAAGGTCTATCAAATAAATTATCTCCGCTGCGTTTTCTGTGGGTTATGTATTGAAGCATGTCCTACTCGTGCGTTGACAATGACAAATGAGTACGAACTAGCAGATGACACTCGTGCAAAATTAATCTTTGAAAAGCAGGACTTGTTAGCACCGCTTCGCCAAGGAATGTTGATGCCTCCGCACCCAATGTATCCAGAGATGAATGACACCAATTATTACAACGGTGATGTTAAGCATTCTCATCCTTCGCAGGAGGCAAAGTAAGTGTTGCAATTAGCTCTCGAGGTCGGACAGACCGCTAAACCAGAAGCAGTGATGTTCTGGATTCTTGGTCCGCTTGCTGTTGTCGCATCACTTGCAATGCTGCTGGTTAAGAAGGCGGTTCATTCTGCAATCTTGATGGCTTTTGTCATGGTCATTTTGGCAATTTTCTATATCGCACAAGATGCAGCCTTCCTAGGAATCGTCCAGATTGTTGTTTACACCGGTGCAGTAATGATGCTCTTCCTGTTTATTTTGATGTTGGTTGGTGTTGATTCATCAGATTCATTAACCGAAACAATTCGTGGCCTACGCCCGATAGCGATTACAGCTGCGGTCGGTTTTGGTGGCTTAATGGTTTCACTATTAGGTCAAGCAACTATTGGTCGTAGCGCTGTTGGTTTGTCTGGCGCAAATGCCGAAGGAAATGTTCAAGGAATAGCAAAACTCTTGTTCAGTACTTATGTCTGGCCCTTTGAAGTTGTTTCCGCTCTTTTGATCACAGCAGCTCTTGGAGCAATGGTTTTAGCCCATCATCAACGTACTACTACTCGACCAACTCAAAGACAGCTTTCTATCGATCGCTTCCGTGGTGATTCTCTGGGAACTGCCGCTGGCCTGCCAGGCCCAGGTGTTTACGCTCGTCATAACGCGGTTGATGTTCCTGCCCTGCTTCCAGATGGAACACCGGCAGCAGCTTCAATAAATGCAAGCCTAGAAGCGCGTGGAGACATGTTGGATTACAAGAAGTTTGAACTTAGCGAAATTAATACCAAGGTTGAGGAGGAGAAGTAAATGGACGCATCTAATTACCTCTACATCTCAGCACTGCTCTTTACTATCGGAGCAGTTGGTGTTGTTGTTCGCCGTAACGCAATAGTTGTTTTCATGTGTATTGAATTAATGCTCAACGCTGCGAACCTTTCATTCGTAACATTTTCACGAATCAACGGCGATCTGAATGGTCAGATTATGGCCTTCTTCACGATGGTTGTTGCCGCGTGCGAAGTAGTAGTTGGTTTAGCAATTATTGTCACCATCTATCGTTCCCGCCGTTCAGCATCTGTTGACGATGCTAGTTTGTTGAAGCGATAACGATGAATACTTCACAAAGCCTTGTGTACTTAATTGCATTGCCATTGGCAGGAGCAGCACTGCTTCTTCTTGGCGGACGACGTACCGACAAATGGGGACATTTATTAGCAACTGCACTTTCCGCTTCTTCATTTGGGGTCGGCCTTTACCAACTTTCACAGATGCTTGGACGCTCAACTGAGGCTCGTCCCGTATCTCAAAAACTCTTTGAGTGGATAAATGTTGGGACATTCAACGTAGATGCTGGTCTGTTGTTGGATCAGCTCTCAATTTGTTTTGTTTTGCTAATTACCGGCGTCGGAACTTTGATTCATGTTTATTCCATTTCTTATATGTCGCATGATCATGATCGCCGCAGATTCTTTGCTTTCCTAAATCTATTCATTGCAGCCATGTTGCTGTTGGTTTTGGGAGATAGTTACCTGAGCCTTTATGTTGGTTGGGAAGGCGTAGGTCTTGCTTCTTATCTATTGATTGGTTTCTGGAATCAAAAGCCTGCTTATGCAACCGCATCTAAAAAGGCATTTGTGATGAACCGTGTTGGTGACATGGGATTGTCATTTGCCATCATGATTGCTTTTGCAACCATGGGCACTGTTTCATTTGCCGGTGTGGCAGAGCAGGTAGAAAACACATCAGAGGCAGCGCTAACAGGCATGGGAATCATGTTGTTGATTGCGGCGGCTGGAAAATCAGCGCAATTCCCATTGCAGGCATGGCTTGGTGATGCAATGGCAGGTCCAACTCCTGTGTCAGCGTTGATCCACGCAGCAACAATGGTTACGGCGGGCGTCTATTTAATTACACGTTCTAACTTTGTATTTGATGCAGCTCCAACCGCGCAATTATTGGTTGTCATCGTCGGTGCCATCACATTGATGTTTGGTGCACTCATTGGTACTGCAAAAGATGACATTAAAAAAGCACTTGCAGCTTCAACAATGTCTCAAATTGGCTACATGATTCTTGCAGCAGGATTAGGTCCAGTTGGTTATGCATTTGCAATCATGCACCTGTTGACGCATGGTTTCTTTAAGGCTGGAATGTTCCTTGGTGCAGGATCTGTTATGCACGGAATGAATGATGAAGTAAATATGCGCAAGTACGGCGCGCTTCGTAAATTCATGCCAATTACATTTGCAACATTTGGTCTTGGGTATCTAGCAATTCTCGGTGTTCCACCGTTTGCTGGTTTTTATTCAAAAGACATGATTATTGAAACTGCGTTTAATGCTGGGGGAGTAAAGGGAATTATTCTTGGAAGCGTTACTTTGTTAGGTGCAGGTATCACCGCTTTCTATATGACTCGTGTAATGATTCTTACATTTACCGGCACCAAGCGTTGGGATGAAGATGCACATCCGCATGAGTCCCCATGGTTAATGTGGTTGCCCATGGCAGTACTTGCAATCGGGTCAGTGACATCAGGATTCCTACTTTCCCGTGGTGATGCACTCGTTAACTGGCTGCATCCATTATTTGAGCATCATGAAGAGCACGAGCATCATTTGCTGGAACCAATAGTTGTATCAGGACTTGCCTTAACAATGGTTGCAATTGGTGTTGCAATCGCCTTTGTTAAGTACTCACGTCAAGAAGTGGCCAATATTGCCCCAGAAAATGTCTCAGTCTTCACAAAGATTGCACGTCAAGATTTGATGCAGGACCGATTCAACGAAGCGGTCTTTATGCGTCCAGGTCAGGCGCTAACAACAACTTTGGGTGCAACCGATGAAGCTGTTATTGACGGTACGGTTCGTGGCGTTGGCCAGCTGGCAATGAGTTCAGGTTCAGCCCTTCGAGGCCTGCAAAATGGTTTTGTTCGTAGCTATGCAGCTTTGATTTTGGTCGGTGCAGTTGCACTAATTGCAGCAATTTGGGTGGTGGTTCAATAATGAAGTGGTTAACACTATTAATGCTTTTGCCATTAGCCGGTGCTGCAGTTATTGCGGTTCTTCCTAAAGGAAACGAGAAGGCAGCTAAGCAATCAGCACTTGTCACAACCCTTGTGGTCATGACAGCAACAATTGCAATGGCTGTTGGATTCCAACGCGACAATGTCGATCTGCAATTTGTAGAGAAGTATTCATGGATTCCAAGTTTTGGAATCAATTACGCATTAGGTGTTGACGCAATTGCACTAGTTCTCATTTTGATGTCAACAATCTTGGCACCAGTCGTTGTCCTTGCTGGTTGGAATGAAGCGCATGGTGGTCGCTGGAGTGTTAAGACTTTCTACATCCTTATTCTTGTACTAGAAACAATGATGATTGGTGTCTTTGCTGCAACAGATGTTTTCTTGTTCTATGTGATCTTCGAAGCGATGCTGATTCCGGTGTACTTCCTCATCGGAGGTTACGGTTCTGGTGAACGTTCAGCCGCAGCAGTTAAGTTTTTGATTTATAGCCTTGTTGGTGGATTGTTGATGCTCGCTTCAATTATCGCTCTGTATGTAATGTCAGGCGCACAGGGCGGGCACACCTTTGATATTAATAAATTGTCACAATTACAGATGTCATCGATGACCCAAAATCTCTTGTTCTTAGGGTTCTTTATCGCATTTGCGATTAAGGCCCCGGTGTGGCCATTCCACACCTGGCTGCCAGATGCTGCGCAATCTGCGACACCAGGAACTTCTGTTCTACTACTTGGCGTTCTGGACAAGGTTGGCACATTCGGAATGATCCGTTATTGCCTAACTTTGTTCCCAGAAGCGAGCAAGACTTTTACACCCGTGATTTTAATTCTTGCCGTTATTTCAATTGTTTATGGTGCATTCCTAGCTATTAGTGCAAAGGACATTAAGCGTCTAATCGCATATACATCGATTTCACACTTTGGTTTCATCACAATGGGAATCTTCGCGATGACGAGCCAAGGCCAAAGCGGGGCGATTTTGTATATGTTTAACCATGGTTTCTCAACGGCAGCTCTGTTCTTGGTCGCTGGTTGGATGATTTCACGCAGAGGTTCATCAACAATTGCTGACTTTGGTGGTCTACAACGTGTGGCGCCAGTATTGGCGTGGACATTCTTCTTAGCAGGTCTGTCCTCTCTAGCACTTCCTGGTCTCTCAAGTTTCGTGAGCGAATTCTTAGTTCTGGTTGGAACATTTACCCGTTACCCAGTGCATGCAATCATCGCAACCTTTGGAATAGTTCTGGCTGCTTTATACATTTTGATTCCGGTACAAAAAGCGTTGCATGGTCCAACTACACCAGGCAATGAGAATCTCAAAGATCTTAATCTTCGAGAAAAGTTAGCAATTGCACCAGTTATTGCCATCATTGTTGTGTTGGGTTTCTATCCATCACCGCTCTTGAAGGTAATCAACCCAGCGGCAACACATGTGATCTCACAAATGGGATTTACAGATCCTGCACCAACTAATGGGGGCAAGTAATGTCATTTACAGCGCCAGTTCTTTCATACTCACTTCTTTCACCGATGCTAATACTTCTTGGTGGAGCGCTGATTGGTGTATTAGTTGAAGCTTTTGTATCCAAGGCGTTGCGTCCTGCGGTGCAGTTGACGCTAACGCTAGGAACATTACTTCTTGCTGTGATGCAGCTCTGGCGAATCCGGGGTCAGCAATCTCTTACAGCGGCAGTAGGCACAATTGTTTTTGACGGGCCAGCATTTTTACTACAAGCATCAATTCTAATTATTGCCATAATCTCAGTCTTTTTAATTGCTGACACAGAACACTTTGCCGCACTACCTGCAGCGCTGCCAGGATCTGAAGAAGAACGCCAAGCGGTTCAATCTGGTAACCAAATAACTGAGGTCTATCCACTTACTTTATTTGCTGTAGCCGGAATGGTCATGTTCCCGGTTGCCAATGATTTGATAACTTTGTTTGTTGCATTAGAAATGTTGTCCTTGCCGCTGTATTTGATGGCTGGACTTTCACGCCGCCGACGTTTGGCGTCACAAGAAGCTGCCCTTAAGTACTTCTTGTTAGGTGCTTTTTCATCAGCATTCTTCCTGTTTGGCGCTGCTTATCTATATGGTTATTCAGCTTCAATTACTTTTGCCGGTATTCGCGAAGCAATTGTTGGCGGGGGTGGAAATGATGTTCTACTTCTGATTGGTATTGCATTTCTTTCAATTGGCTTGCTGTTCAAAGTTGGCGCGGTTCCATTTCACTCTTGGTCACCAGATGTGTATCAAGGCGCTCCAACTCCTGTTACAGCATTCATGGCAGCAGCTACAAAAATTGCCGCTTTTGGTGCAATGCTTCGAATCTATTACACAGTTTTCGCTAATGCTCAGTGGTCATGGACTCCGGTGTTATCAGGTATCGCTATCGTGACCATGCTGTTAGGTTCACTTGTTGCAATCGCACAACGTGACGTTAAGCGCATGTTGGCGTATTCTTCAATTGCCCATGCTGGATTCTTATTATCAGGTGTGATCGCACTTAATAAAGCCGGACTAGATGCAACTATTTTTTACTTATTCGCTTACGGTGTAGCAACTGTTGGTGCATTTGCAGTTGTGACCCTTGTCCGCGATTCGGCCGGCGAAGTTACAGATCTAAATCGCTGGAAGGGTCTTGGAAAGCGCTCTCCATTTGCAGCCACTTCATTTGCACTTTTCTTGTTAGCTTTTGCTGGCATACCTCTTACAAGCGGATTTATTGGAAAGTTTTCTATTTTTTCAGCCGCATATGAAAGTGGAGCTAAAGGTGTAGTAATAGCTGGTGTACTTTCTAGTGCGATTGCTGCATTTTTTTATATTCGTGTAATTGTTTTGATGTTCTTTACTGATGCAACTGAAGATGGAACAAGTGTTGAGATTCCATCAATTTTGACCCAGGCTTCAGTTGTTATTGCCGCTGTTGTAACAGTCGCGCTAGGCGTCTACCCAGCACCTTTACTTGATTTCATAACTAATCTCGCAATCTTCATACGCTAATGTCCACCTTTGGCATTCCAAACCTCGCTCCTACATTAGAAGCGCAGTTGATTGGCCAAATGGCCGATGTTGAATCCTTATTGCGTAGCCACACTCGCAGCGAATACCCATTTGTTGATGAAACCGCGCATCATCTTGTTGCTGCCGGTGGCAAGCGATTACGCCCACTATTAACCCTATTGACCGCCCAATATGGGGATCCAACCAGCGATGGAATTATCGCTGCAGCTGTTGCGTGCGAGATTACCCACCTAGCAACCTTGTATCACGATGACGTTATGGATGAAGCACCACTTCGTCGTGGAGTTGAAAGTGCCAATATGCGCTGGGGAAACACAATCGCAATTCTTACCGGCGATTTTTTGTTTGCGAAATCATCTGATCTGTTAGCAGATCTTGGCCCCGCCGCCGTTCGTTTACAAGCCCGAACATTTGAACGATTGGTTATTGGTCAGATCATGGAAACACAGGGACCTAACCCAGGCCAGGATCCACTTGAACATTACTTAAAAGTTGTAGCTGACAAAACCGGTTCATTGATTTCGGCATCTGCTAGATATGGTGGAATGATTTCTGGAGCACCCGCAGATATCACGGACACAGTTACGGTCTTTGGTGAAAAAATTGGTGTTGCATTCCAATTAGCAGATGATGTAATCGATATCGCTAGCGAATCAAATCAGTCTGGAAAGACTCCAGGCACTGATCTTCGTGAAGGCGTTCCAACTCTTGTTACTTTAAATGTTATGAAGTCAACTGACCCAGCAGATGCCGATCTTAAGCACTTACTGAGTGCACCGATTGACAACGAAGCAACCGTCCAACAGGTGTTAGTTGCATTACGCAATCACAAAGCGTTGGATGAATCTCGTGAACAGTTGCATCAAGTTGCAAAGCAAGCACTTGGGGCACTTGGCCCACTGCCGATCAATGATGCAACTGCTGCGTTGATGTCGTTATGCGACGCTGTTATTGACCGATCTGCTTGATTTAACGAGATCTAGCGCAAGGGTTGAAAGTGCAACCCAAATTATCAAGAAACCAATCCAACGCGCGGTCGGCATATCTTCGTGTCGAACCCATACACCAACTGAAAATTGCAAAGTGGGCGTGATGTATTGCAGCAATCCAATAGTTGTAAAGGGCAATCGATTAGTCGAACCATTAAACAACAGCAGCGGAATCGCAGTTACTGCTCCAGCGCTCATCAATAAAAGGGTCAAACCCCAAGAATGTCCAAACTGTCCCGTGCCCTGATTACCTATATAAATCAGGTATCCCAGGTAGAAAAAGGCTGAAATCAAAGTTTCAATCGCTAATCCTTCGAGCGCCCCAAGTCCTAATTGCTTCTTAATCAGGCCATAGCTTCCCCAGGAAATTGCAAGTGCCAGTGCAATCCACGGTAAGCGACCGTAATCAATTGTTAAAACTAAAACGCCGATACTGGCAACTGCCACCGCCACCCACTGCAGTGGACGCATCTTTTCTTTTAGCAAAATTACGCCGAATCCAATGATGATCAAAGGATTTATGTAATACCCCAGTGATGCTTCAACAACATGGCCGTTATTAGTTGCCCAGATATACACCAACCAATTAATAGAAATCAAGAGTGAAGTCAGGAATAATCGAATCGTGATTTTGGGTTGCTTCAATGTTGCGAGTGTTGATTTTAAAGCCTTAGTTGCGGCAAGAACTATGAAACAAAATACTAGAGTCCAGACAGCCCGGTGCGAAACGATTTCGAGTGCGTTAGCTGGTTCTAGCAAAGGCCAATATAAAGGGAATGCACCCCATAAAGAGTATGCACTTATTCCGAATAAGAGGCCGAGCTTATTTTTACTCAATTATCTAAAGTTCGTGAATTGAACTGCAAAGTCCCAGCCACCATCTTTGACCATCGCCATGGTTACTTGAAGATCATCACGACTCTTTGATGTCACACGTAATTCATCTCCCTGAATCTGAGTCTTTACAGATTTTGGGCCCTCATCACGAATCATCTTTGCGATCTTCTTGGCATTTTCTGTTGAAATACCTTCCTTTAGAGGAGCCACAATTTTGTAGATCTTTCCTGATAACTGTGGTTCGCCTGCATCAAGGTGCTTCAATGAAACACCTCGCTTAATCATCTTGTCTTTTACAACGTCTAACGCTGCTTTTGCACGCTCTTCTGTACCTGCTTCGATCAAGACTTTTTCACCTTCAAG
>WLCR01000004.1 GCA_009705235.1 Actinomycetota bacterium
TATTCGATTTCGCCGATTAATTTAAATTCACCATCACCGATCTGTCCCTGCGCCCGGTACAGCTCTAACTTAGCGCGGGTATCGGCAATATCAAGGTTGCGCATAGTTAACTGACCGATGCGATCTACTGGTCCAAATGCAGCATTTTCTGTGCGCTCCATTGACAATTTTTCTGGGTGATAACTAAGTCCTGGGCCAGTCGTGTTGATAATCGAATAATCATCACCGCGGCGCATGCGAATAGTGACTTCACCTGTAACAGCAGATGCAACCCATCGAATCAATGATTCGCGAAGCATCAAAGCTTGTGGATCAAACCAACGTCCTTCGTACAAAAGACGACCTAGGCGGCGGCCTTCTGCGTGATAGTTAGCAATAGTGTCTTCGTTGTGAATCGCACTAATCAGACGCTCGTAGGCGATGAAAAGCAATGCCATACCTGGGGCTTCATATATCCCACGGCTCTTTGCTTCAATAATTCGGTTTTCAATCTGGTCTGCCATGCCTAATCCATGCCGACCACCGACAGCATTTGCTTCCTTCATTAACTCAACAACATCATCAAAAGCTTTACCGTTGATTGCAACAGGACGTCCTTGATTAAAGGTAATTTTAACATCTTCTGTCTCAATTTTTACCGCTGGATCCCAAAAACGAACACCCATGATTGGTTGAACTAACTCTACAGATGTATCTAGATTTTCTAAGCTCTTTGCTTCATGAGTTGCACCAAGAATGTTGGCATCTGTTGAATACGCTTTTTCGGTACTGTCGCGATATGGCAAACCATGCGCAACTAGCCATTCAGACATTTCTTTACGGCCACCTAGTTCGGTGACAAAATCTTGATCCAGCCAAGGCTTGTAAATTCTTAGGTTTGGATTTGCAAGAAGCCCATAACGATAAAAACGCTCAATGTCATTGCCTTTATATGTAGACCCATCGCCCCAGATTTCTACTGCATCTGAATGCATGGCGCGCACAAGCATGGTTCCTGTGACTGCACGACCTAATGGAGTTGTGTTGAAATATTGTTTTCCGCCAGAGCGAATATGAAATGCTCCACACGCAATCGCCGCTAGGCCTTCTTCTACTAGAGCGTTTTTGCAATCTACAAGGCGTGAAATCTCTGCGCCGTATTCCTTTGCGCGGTCCGGAACCGAATCAATATCTGGTTCGTCATACTGGCCCAAATCTGCGGTGTAGGTGCAAGGAACTGCGCCCTTGTCGCGCATCCATGCAACGGCAACCGATGTATCCAGGCCACCAGAAAAGGCGATACCCACTTTTTCGCCAACCGGAAGGGATGCAAGGACTTTGGACATGTGCCAAGTCTAACGGATGTTAAGAGTGGGAAGTTTCTTCTCTAACGCGGGAGTAATGTCCCATTGAGCGGTGATTTTGAGATATCGATCAATATCTAAATTGTCAGGCTTTGCATCTGTCTTGACTGCACGAATCATCAAATTACGTGGTGTGTGTTCTCCCCCAATAAATTCAATTACTTCAACCCTATATCCAACTATTCGTAACAACTGAGCACGCAAAGAATCTGTCAGTAGGTCACCAAGACGTTCCTTCATTAATCCAAATTTGGTTACTGCGCCCCAAGGCTCAGGTGCGCTATCAATTTGTTTTTGAATGTCGTGGTGGCAACATGGGGCGACTAACAACAACTTTGCTCCCCCATTTACCGCCCAAGCAATTGCATCATCAGTAGCCGTGTCGCAGGCATGCAATGCGATAGCTACATCTGCACCTTCTGCAGTTGTCTTTGCAATTTCTTCTGCCTTGAATTTGATGGTTTTGGTAATTCCTAATTTTTCGGCAATTATATTGTTGCGATCTCTGGAATCTGGGCGGACATCAATACCTGTCACCTGAACCGGAATCCCTGAATTCATCAGAAATTGATGTGCTGCAAAAGTTAAATAAGCATGTCCGCAACCAAGATCTGTTAAGCGTAAAGGGTTTTCTAAAGTGGGTTTATGAATCTGACCAGCCTCAATTGCAGAATTTAGAGTTGGCGATAACAATCGCAAGAATTCCTCAACTTGCTTGTATTTGTCCTGCTTTGATGGCTTAATAATTCCTTTGGCATCTGCGATACCAACTTCGCGCAAGAATGGATCATTTGAATCCAATAATCGATCCTTCTTTTTATCATGAGCCAAATTTTGCTGTGACTCTCGCTTTTCGATATGAACTTGTGCTTCACCACTCTTAGTTATCCGGATTGAATAAGCTTCGTGAGTACTCTCAATAGTGATGTTTGCGTATCCACTATCGAGCAACTCATCAACGGCTACTTGCTGAGGCACCATATTCTTTGTAGTTGTAGCACGTCCATCATTTTGCATTAACTGCAGATTCAAAACGCCTTTTATTTCAACTAGTCGAATATCAATACGCTCAAAATCCACTTTCATATTGCGGCGGCGTCCTGATAAAACAGCGCGAACAAAGGTTGCTGTGTCTAGAATTCTTGAACTAGCCGTGGCCAATGCTTCTTCACGAGAGATTTGCATGATTAGCCAAGTGTACCGTTGAAGCATTAATCAACTCATGAGCCTGCTGTGCGAAAACGTTATAAAAGTGCAACCTTGAGACAGGCGTTACACGCTTTTTACATTGCCGCGAATTTATCCATTGCCTAGCCTTTCGCCATGAAACCTTCGCCTTGGTGGAAAGAAGCAACTATCTACCAGATTTACCCGCGCTCTTTTTTTGATAGCAATGGTGACGGTGAAGGTGATTTGCCAGGAATAACTTCTAAACTTGAATACGTAAAGTCATTAGGCGTGGATGCAATTTGGCTCAGCCCTTTTTATACATCTCCCAATAAAGATGGTGGATATGACGTTGCGGATCCTAGAGATGTAGATCCCATGTTTGGAAATCTCTCTGACGCAAAGAAAATGATTGATGTAGCGCATTCATTAGATTTACGTGTTCTGGTAGATGTTGTACCTAATCACTTTTCAGATCAGCATGTTTGGTTTCAGGCCGCGCTAAAAGCTGGTCGTGGATCTGCTGAACGTTCACGTTTTCACTTTTATGATGCAAATCCAGATGGGAGTTTGCCAAACAATTGGATTTCACTTTTTGGTGGACCATCATGGACTCAAGTAGACGATGGACAGTATTATTTACATTTGTTTGATTCATCTCAGCCAGATCTAAACTGGGAAAGTCCAGATGTCGCAGAAGATTTTGATAAGACATTACGTTTTTGGTTAGACCTTGGTGTCGATGGTTTCCGGATTGATGTTGCCCACGGATTAGTAAAAGAAGATGTGCTCAAAAATCATCCAGATCCCCAAAGTCTGAGCGATGCCCTTCTACTCCATTTCCCTATGGAACAAGAAAAACGTTATGCCCTACTGCAGACGGTTCCGTTTTTTGATCGCCAAGGAGTTCATGATATTTATCGCAAGTGGCGCACATTATTTGATTCCTATGCTGATCGTGATGTGATGGCGGTTGCCGAAGCATGGGTTCATCCACCAGTTAACGCCACACGATATGTGCGACCAGATGAGCTTCATCAAGTATTTAACTTTGATTTATTGGACGCTCCATTTGATGCCTCAAATCTTTATGACGTAATAAGTCGTTCAATCGAATTGATGAAAACTGTTGATGCTTTGCCAACCTGGGCGTTAAGCAACCACGATTCGCCACGTGTTGCATCACGTGTAGGTGAACAACAATCACGCGCGCTTTCCTTATTTGTATTTGGATTACCAGGGTCTACTTATGTCTTTGCTGGTCAAGAGCTTGGACTTCCGGATGGTGTTATCCCTGATGAATCGCGACAAGATCCAATTTATTTCCGCTCCCAAGGAACCCAAAAAGGTCGAGATGGCGCACGTGTTCCGCTGCCATGGAATGGCGACAGCGCTCCATTTGGATTTACATCTGCAACGCCGTGGTTGCCCATGCAGAATAGTTGGAAAGAATTAACAGTTGATAAGCAATCTGCTGATCCAAAGAGCTCACTTAATCTCTATCGAAATGCGCTTAATCTTCGGGCAGAGCATTTAGTAAATAATGGAAATATCGAATGGATCGAATCACCGGTGCATGGTTCTAAGAATCAAGCCCTACTTGCCTATCGACGCGGAGATGTTTCTATTTTCATGAATCTTGGTGATTCGGCTATTGAGGTAGAGGTCACTGGCAAAGTTCTAATCGTGAGCGCGGGAATACCCGATGGCCGCGATGGAAAAATCACAATTCCACCTGTTTCAACGTTGTGGGTGCATCACTAACTGACACAATACCGCCATGGAATCTACAACTACATGGCTAGTAACTATTGCTGTTCTAGCAGGGATTATTGTCTTTGATTTGGCAATTGCAGTAATTCGACGAAATAAAGCGACTTCTATGGTTGAGGCTTCCTTTTGGACCGTTTTCTATATTGGAACTGCAATTATCTTTGGAACATTAATGCCACGTTGGTCCGGCACCGAAGGTCAAAAAGAGTTCTTCGCTGGATGGCTGACCGAATACGCTTTGTCAGTCGATAACATTTTCGTATTTATTATTATCTTGACTAGCTTAAAAGTCCAAAAAGAAGCACAGCAATTGGTATTACTACTAGGCATCATGTTAACGATTGCGATTCGTGGATTACTAATCCCCTTGGGTGCTGCACTCATTGGTTCATTTTCCTCAGTGTTTTTCTTATTTGGAGCTTTCCTCATTTACACCGCTTATACATTGGCGAAAGAAAATGAAGAAGATGAATGGAAGGAAGGCAAAGTCATCGCCGTTTTGAAAAAGCGTGGCTTTAGTACTTTCGCCATAGCGTTGGTTGCACTTGGTTTAACAAATTTAGTTTTTTCACTTGATTCGATCCCAGCAATATTTGGTTTAACCAAAGATCCTTACATTGTCACCACTGCAAACGTTTTTGCCCTTATGGGGCTTCGCCAGCTTTTCTTCTTACTCGAAGGGTTGCTCGCTCGATTGGTGTTCTTGTCCAAGGGTCTTTCCTTTATTTTGGCCTTTATCGGGGTGAAAATGGTTATGGAGGCTTTTCATGGAATTGGAATCGATGACATCGCAGGAGTTCATATTCCAGAGGTCAGTCTCGAAGTCAGCCTTGGCGTAATTGTTGCCAGTTTATTAGTGACTACTGTCGCGAGCCTGACAGCCACACGCAAAGATGGAACCGAGATAATTTAAAGATCAGCTTTCATTTTTCGTAATGTTTCACCATCATGATCCTTGGCTCGTTCGTGGATTTTTCGAATTTGCAGTGCAAAAGCTTTTATTGCAGTATCAAAAGCTGCTAAATCATTGAACTCTGCAGCTTCTGCCCGTATCAACGGACCAGCTCCATGTGTAGTTAGAACAACCTTATGTGCGTGTTTGCCCTGTTGGGGGTTGGCCTCGTGAAGAACTTCGACTTCGACGCGATCAATAACTACGCTAAATCGCTCCATGCTGGTCAATTTTTCTTCGGCGATTGTTTTGAAATCTTCTGCTAAATCTGCGTGACGGGTATGAATTAGAATCTTCATACTTAGAAGGGTAGTACTAATACCACCGCTGTCGCTATGGCTGCGAGTAAAAAAGATTTACCCAGAATTTTCAGTGCTGTCACTCTATCTGCAGCCCGATCTTCTTTACTCGCAACTCTTTTGATGTCTCCCAGCTTTCCTACATTGAATGTTCCGGCAAAGCCGTATGCCAAACAAAACTTACTGCGAGATTGAACAAAGCCAACTGAGGCAACCATTAAAGGGAAGAAAATCCCCAAACGAATAGAAGTGGGGGCGTCTACCGTGTTAAAAGTTAACAGAGTTGAGATTGAAAAGAAAAGACCTAAGACGGCAACCAATTGTCTACGGCGAATTTCACCTTTTCCAATGTTGCAGCTTCCAGGGATATATTCGAAATCAGGCATCTTCAAATTCATCTTCATCGACCCAGGTATCTGCAACTGAATCTTCTTGATGCTCTACCCACGAAAGAAATGACCCGACCGCGCGAAAGGCCAAGACAGCAACTGTCACAGTTGCAAATAATCGACGAAATGCTTTGACCATAGGACAAAAATACTCGCTTTTCCAGAATATTTCTTTATAGGACGGTTAACGCCAGCTGAATGTCCGACCACAAATCATCAACATGCTCGCAACCAACTGACAGTCGAATCAATTGTTCTGGCACTGAAGGACTTTCACCTGCCCAACGACGGCGGCGTTCCCACAATGATTCGATCCCACCAAGACTTGTTGCATGGGTGATTAACCGTGATGATTCACAGACCTTTTGGGCATCATCGGCTGTTCCATCTACTTCAAAGGAAATTACTGCGCCAAATCCGGGATATCTAACCTTTGTTATCTTTGAATGGTTCGATAAGCGAACCGCTAAATCTTTTGCATTGCTTTCTGCGGCTCTAAAGCGGATCGGAAAAGATCTGATTCCGCGTACTGCAAGCCATGCTTCAAATGGGCCTGGGATTGAACCATTCAAACGTCGAGACTCTTCTAATCTTTTATACAGCGCCTCATCATTTGTTGATAATGATCCCAACACAACATCGCTATGACCTGCTAAGAACTTAGTAACAGAATGCATCACTATGTCTGCGCCCATAGCTAATGGTTTTTGTACCAGGGGTGTTGCAAAGGTGTTATCAACAGCAACTCCGATGCCTAACTTCTTAGCTGCAGTAATCAAGGTTTGCAAATCAGCAACATCTAGACATGGATTTGTTGGAGATTCCAACCATACAAGTGCTGCACCTTTCATCGCTGCAATAACTTCATCGGTATTTGTAATTTCAACAAATCGAACTTCTAAGCGTCCCATTGAATGTAGTTGATTAAGCAATCCCATGACGCCGCTATATCCCTGATTGGATGCAACTACTGGTGCTCCAATTGGCAAGATTGAAAAAACTGCACTAACTGCTGCCATACCTGATGAAAATGAAAGTGTTTTTCCACCCTCTAATTCGCTGATTGCCACTTCAAGTGCGCTCCAACTTTCATTGCCATACCGTCCGTAACCAACAGGACCTCCTGCATGATAAGTAGAACTCAAAACAATCGGAGGATTTAGTGGAGTATCAGGTGCGGCATCTGGACGACCGGCAGTGATCGCAGATGTTTCTGGGTGAAGACTCATTAGATAAGTCTAATTGTTTGCGAGCACGGCCATTGCCGCATTGTGACCAGGAATTCCGCTAACTCCCCCGCCACGAATTGCCCCTGCACCACAGATGAAGATGCGTGGGTCATCTGTTTCCACGCCCCATGAAGGAGCAGATCCATCCTCACGGAAGGGCATAGAAAGATCCTTATGAAAAATATTGCCTCTAGGCAGTGCGATTGCCTCTTCAATATCTAATGGTGTTTTCACTTCAATTGCTGCGATCACATCTTCTATGGGTTCTGCCAAATACTCATTTATCGAAGCTAAGGCCGATGCAAGAGCAGCTTCGCGCGCCACATCATTGTCGGCATCAAATAATGAAGCTGGTGTGTGTAATCCAAATAAGGTCAATGTTTGATATCCAGCTTCTTGTAAATCTGCACCTAAAATCGAAGGATCAGACAAAGTGTGGCAATACATTTCGATAGGCATTTTGGCTGGCATTAGCCCTGATTGAGATTCTTTAAATGTTTGCTCAAACTGTGAAAAGCTTTCGTTTGCGTGGAATGTTCCTGCAAAAGCCAAGCGTGGATCAATTCCAGATTTTAACTGAGGTAAACGCTTTAGCAAAATATTGATTTTCATCTGCGAACCATCAAGTGATTGTGGCTGTGCTTTGCCGCGAAGCTTTGCCAAAACGGCAGGTGCTGCATTAGATAACAAGTAGTCGGATTGGTACACATCGCCAGATCCGGTTCTAACAGCGACTCCTGATGAATCACTGATTACTGAATCAACTTTAGAACTAATTTTTATTTCCACACCGGATTCGGTTGCAACCCTAGTTAACTCTTTCACAAGTGCTCCCATGCCACCAACAGGAACTTTCCATTCACCCGTACCATTTCCCATCAAGTGATACAGAAAACAAATATTTGCTTGCAGGTCATATGCAGAAGCAAATGTTCCAATCAATGCATCAGTTAGAACAATTCCTTTTACGAGATCACTCTTAAATCTCTTATCAATTTCCTCACCAATTGGGTGCTCTACCAAGTAATTCCACACCTCAGGTAGATCTATATAGTCTTTGAGCTCAGTTCTGGTCTTTAATGGTTGCAAAAGTGTTGGTGCAATCTTTTGCGCAAATACCGCTACCTCGCCATAAAACTGTTGCCATGCAGCTGCTTCGTGACCTGTTGGATCTAGCTCATTAAATGATTGCGCAGTTTTTTCATCCCATTGTCTAGACACAAACAAACCTTTGTCCTCATATGGGGTGTAGCTCGAAACTTCACGAGAAATGCTTGCAAAGGACAGACCCAAGTCGGTCACGATTTTGTCGGGTAAAAGTGAGACGAGATATGAGTATCTAGATAAGTAAGCATCAAAACCTTCAAATGCCTGAACGCTTTGGGTTGCCCCGCCTATTTCGGGATTTGCTTCCAGGATTACTACTGATTTTCCAGCTTGTGCTAAATAAGTTGCTGCAACTAAACCATTATGGCCTCCGCCAATTATGGTGACATCATATTTCTTGTTCTTCATTTATACAGCCCGGGCGATCCGATCAATTGCTTCGGTGATGATCTCGGGGCTGGTTGCAAAATTTAGGCGAACATACTGACTGCACTGCTTTCCAAATGCATGACCTGGACTAAATGCCACACGACCTTTTTCAATCAAAGTAACCGATGGATCCACGCCAAGGTTTAACGACTCAAGATCTAGCCACGCCAAATAACCATTGTGCGGAATGTGATAACGAACTGTCGGAAGTTTCTCTGCCACAAGTTTTTTTATCAAATGACGATTATGGTCTAGCTGAGCTATGGCTGTATCTAGCCAAACACCACTTTCAGCAAATGCCACAGCCGTTGCGAATCCGCCCAGTAAAGATGCTCGGTAATGCATCGCTGGCGCTAATTTTGTTAACTTTGAATCCATATCAGCATTTTGAGAAATAATAATTGCACATTTCAATCCTGCAATATTCCAGCCCTTTGATGCAGCTGTTACGCAGACAGAGACAGATTCGGCATCTGCACCTAATGACAAAATCGGAACAAAGTGTGCATCGGGAAATGTCAGGGGAGCATGAATCTCCTCACTTATAACCAACACATTATGCTTTTTAGCTAGTGCCACAATCTTAAGTAAATCTTGCTCGGTATAAACAAAACCAAGTGGATTGTGTGGACTACACAACAGGTGCACCTTTATTCCAGCTGCGTACGCTGTTTCAATACTTTGCCAATTTATGATCCAGGGATTTGCATTTTCATCGCCGGTACGTTCAAAGGGAACATCAACACAATTTAACTTTGTCTCATTAATCCAGGTGTAGAAATTGTGATAAACCGGTGAACTAATCAGAATCGAGTCACCTGGTTGGGTGAACACTCGCAAAACTTCTACAACCGCGACGCCAACATCTGTGGCTATACGAACTTGTTTTTCATCTAGCTTCCAATTCCAACGTTCTGCTGCAAATTTTTTAAAGCCTAAGCCAAGTTCTGGAATCGATCCGAGGTATCCAAGGTCTGAATGAGCAACCATTTCAGTCAGAATCGCTTTAATTGGTTCGGCTACTGGAAAATCCATTTCGGCAACTGGTAAGGGCAACACATCACTGGGGAATCCGCGCCACTTTTCACTGCGGTGAGTGTGAAGCTCTGCAAGATTGTGCGCCGTGAAGTCATGATCGCTCATACCTGCAAGGCTACCTCAGAGGGCTTGTTCTTCGACAGTCAATCTGCGAGTTGAATTACGCACAACAAGTGTTGTTGGAAGTACCAAAGAGGGAGGATCAATTGCAGGCTTACGCAGTCGTTCCATAATTGACCACGCAGCCATTTCTCCCATGAGCGTGACTGGCTGCTCGATAGTTGTAAGTTCAGAAAACTCAGCCATCTCGTGCCCATCAAAGCCAATAATTGAAATGTCATCTGGTGCTTTCAATCCATGACGTCGCAACGCTTGCATCGCCCCGATCGCCATTTCATCTGATTCGCAAAAAATAGCTGTTGGCCTATTAGGACGAGCTAACAAATCATCCATCGCACGTGATGCGGTGTGCATCGTAAAGTCACCATGAACTTCACGTGAAGGTAGCCATTCCAAACCACTTTCAGCAAGTGCTTGCATGAAACCCTTACGTCGATCTTGCGGAACACTGAAGTTGAATGGATCATCGGGGCGGCCTGACATCAGGCCAATCTTCTTATGCCCTTGATTGACAAGGTGCTGGGTAGCTGTTTTTGCTGCTGCAACATCATCAATTTTAATGGACGCACATTTTGCGTGTTCCATTCCAACTAGAGCAATTGGAACACCAAGGCTGAGTATCGAATCAAACTCTTCTTCAGTTGGTGGCAATGAGATAACAATTAGTGCATCGACTCGGCCCTTTAACAAATGATGCTGGAAAAGACGTTCGCGGCCCTTCATTTGTGAAAAGTTGTACAACAGTAAATCTAAGCCAGCTTCTCGAAGTGCTTGTTCGGCACCGCTGATTACCTGCGAGAAATACCAGCGAGAAATGTATGGAGCGACGACACCAACTGCGTTTGTCCGGCCCCCAACAACGTTTTGGCGATCTGAAATCAATGGGTAGTTAAGTTTTTCGGCAGCTGCAATAATCTTTTCGCGAGTTTGTTGATTCACATGATGGAGGCCTCGAAGGGCCCGTGAAACCGTTGCAGTTGAAACCCCAGCTTCTTCCGCAACTTCCTTAATTCCCGCCATGTGATCACCTCCTGCCCTGATAAATACTGCAAAAATTTCTGCAATTACTGCAAAAGTATGGCAAGGAAACTGTAAAAAGCAATTTCACGCCTAGATTAGGAGTAGATTGGAGAGCATGAGCAACCAAATTGAAACGCAGATTGATGTCACGCTAACCGAACGTAATCGTGCCACCGCACTGTTTCGCATCATCCTTGTGGTTCCGATGGCCATCTTTCTGGCCTCCTTTGCGCCTTCTTGGGGCAACAACACTGAAAGCCTGACTGTTGGATTCTTAATTCTCCCTGTCGCCCTAGCCCTGGTTTTCCGCCAAATTTATCCAAGCTATTTATTGAGCTTTAATGAAGCACTCTTGTCATTACAGACCCGAGTAGATGCTTATGTCCTATTACTGACAGATGAATACCCATCAATAGAAGAAAATGATGTGGTTAGTGTGACTTTTCCAGAAGTAGATGCGAAAGCACTAAATCGCTGGCTGCCGCTGATCAAGTGGTTCCTTGCAATTCCTTTATATGTTGTAGGAATTGCCTACATAATTTATGGGGCCTTCTTAACCTTATTTGCCTGGATCAGCATTTTGTTTACTGGAAATTTCCCAGAATTTTGTGCTGAAGGAATTGTTGGCGTTATCGCTTATTGGAATCGCGTAGCAGGATATGCGCTACTTCTTGTTACAGATGAGTATCCAACCTTTTCTCTGTAAATAACTAGTCACTGTAATCAAACGGGATATGCAAGCCCAGTACTTGAATGACAGTCATATCCATTCGGATTTTTCTGTAAGTATTTTTGGTGGTACTCCTCAGCCTCAAAGTATTCAATGCCATCTGCACTAAGAATTTCTGTGCAGATTTCATCCATACCAGCAGGAGTTAATACACTTTGATACGCATCCCGTGAAGCGAGCGCTGTTTTCATTTGCTCAGGGCTAGTTGTGAAAATAGCGCTTCGGTACTGGGTTCCAATATCACCACCTTGCTTGTTTAATGATGTTGGATCATGCATCGTCCAAAACTCTTCTAATAAACGTTGGTAAGAAACGACTGTTTCATCAAATACAACCTTCACCATTTCGGCATGGCCAGTAACACCGGTGCAGACCTGTTCATATGATGGGTTGGGGCGAATTCCACCCATATATCCAACGCTAGTTTCGAGGACTCCATCCATCTGCCAGAAGCGACGTTCTGCTCCCCAAAAACAACCTGTTGCAAAGTAACCCGTTGAACTCATGCGTGAATTCTTGCAGTATGCAGAGATATTCGCACCCGCTGATAACCTTGCGCTCAAACCCACGAGCCCCCGTAGCTCAGGGGATAGAGCACTGCCCTCCGGAGGCAGGTGCACAGGTTCGATTCCTGTCGGGGGCACACTTGAGGTAAATCACTCCGATCTGTAAAAACTCTTTGCTTACATCCTTGTATAACAACGCTTCAGGATGGACAATTAAGACCTTGCACGCACATATGTGTGTATTTACACCACGTAACTTTTGAATAAGTTGTACTTCCCTAAGGAGACATGCAATGGATTGGCGACATCAATCAGCCTGCCGCGATGAGGATCCCGAGCTTTTCTTCCCTGTCGGAAATACTGGTCCAGCACTGACTCAAATCGAAGAAGCCAAAAAAGTCTGTAATCGCTGCATTGTGAAAGAACCTTGCTTAGCATGGGCACTTGAGAGCGGGCAAGATGCCGGCGTATGGGGCGGCTTATCTGAAGATGAACGTCGTGCACTTAAGCGTCGTGCCGCACGTAACCGAGCCCGTTTAATGGAGCAGCAAAACCAGATTTAAAGTGGGAAGCGCAACTTTGCGTGCGTTCCTTGATGTGTAGATTCCAATTTCAATTCGCCCTTTAACTCATTCTCTATCAGCGTCCGCACAATTTGTAGCCCTAGATTTGATGATGTTGATAGATCAAATCCATCCGGCAATCCCACGCCATCATCAGAAATTGTGATGAGTCCTTCATTGCTATAGCGCTGCAATTCGATTCTTAAATGTGTTCCAGATTCGTACAGGCCATGTTCAAGAGCGTTGTGCATTAATTCAGTCACAACCAATGACAAGGGCGTTGCAATTCTAGATTCAAGTGAGCCAAGCTGTCCCACGCGCTCGATGCTTAGCTGACCCATACGTGGGCTTAGCTCTAAGGCATGTGTGACCAGTGACGTCAGAACCTCATCAAAGGCCACCGTGTTTTCAGTGCTATTTGAAAGGGTTTCATGAACCAAGGCAATTGATGCAATTCGGCGCACAGCTTCGTCCAAAGCAGCAGCTGCAGCCGGATCATCAATACGGCGGGACTGTAATCGCAAAAGAGCAGAGACCGTCTGTAAATTATTTTTTACACGGTGATGAATCTCGCGAATAGTCGCATCTTTGGTAACTAGCTCGCGATCGCGGCGGCGAAGTTCGGTGACGTTTTGCAACAGAACGATTGAGCCAATTCGATCTGATCCTTGAATCAGAGGTAAAACTAAAAGATCAATCGTTGCGCCTTGATTATCAATTTCTACGCGGCGCAGAGATTTACCATTTAATCGAGCACGAATACCTTCTTCTTGAGCATTTGGCGATGCAGTTACGACTTTTTCTGCCACTTCGCCAAGATTGTGGCCTTCTAATTCACCATGCCAACCCATGCGAGAAAATGCTGATTTTGCATTGGGGCTAGCAAATGAAATGGCACCATTTACATCAAGTCGAATTAAACCATCACCAACACGTGGAACTGGTTCAAATAATGACCCTGCAGATTGGTATGGAAAGTTTCCCTCTGCGACCATTTGATACAAATGCTTAGCAATTTCTCGATAATTTAATTCAAGCTTGCCTGGCGAACGCATATGTTCAGCATTACGGTGACGCGAAATTACAGCAATTACCTGCCCCTCAAAAAACACAGGGATTGTTTCCTCTTTAACCAATAAATCGCCAACATGTTCGGGTTCGGTATTTCGCACAATTTCGCCAGTTGAAAGTGCTTCATCAATATTTGGGCGCGCTCCCCACAAAACTTCATCACCGATGACATCGTTAGTGAAAACAGTAGACGAAGTTGTTGGGCGAATATGAGCCACGGCGATATGTCCGGTTGGCCACAATTTAATGTCTTTACGGATTGGAACCCATAAAATTAAATCTGCAAATGAAAGATCTGACAGCAGCTGCCAATCTGCCACCAATTCACGCAATCTATGGGATTGGTCAAAATTTACCGACGTTCGGCCCCCCATTAAATTATCAAGCTGAAACATTGTTACTTCCACTCGGCTAAATGTAGTTCGATCTCCTGGGTAGCAAACCAAGCCAATTCATCATCACCCTGATAGGCAATCAATGCACACTGAACTTGACTCCACTGCAATGGAGAAACAAGGGTGATTGATTGGGCATAGTGCTCTCCAATGTTTTCCTTTTCAATTTCAAAGGCAACAACAATCCCTGGAGCTTTTTCAGAAAGTCGAAGCTCTAACGCCTCTTCACTTGCAGCTACAGACAACAAATATTCAAGTTCTTCTTCATCACAGTCCGGATTTTCTACTTCAAAATGAATGGTGGGTGCATATAGTTCATCGACCTCGAGGCTTTTATTGACAACAAAGCTTTCGAGATCCTTATGAGTTATAGGAAGATACGCACGCATTGGGCAATACTAATAGATCTTAACTTTTTAGTTCACGGGCCAGTTCTGCGATTGATTTACGCACATTTGAGCGCTCATTAGTCTCTACTAAGGTTGCATGCTCATCTTCGGCTGCCATGATCGCACGAGAATCCCTGATGATGCTCCTGATTCGTATTGGCTTTAGAGCAGTTGCACGGCTCAAGAATTGAGCTTCCTCTTTCTCGCCTCGCTTGCCAGGAGATTTCATGTTCATGACAAAACTAAGGCCTGCACGCACTGATGTATTTCGCAAGATTTCAATAACTTGAGTCAATCTATGTGATCCCATTTGATCCGCTCTGGAAACAATCATTAATTCATCTGCTTGATCACAGCACCAGGTAGTCATAGTTGAAGTCCAACGACGATCTGTAAGCCGATTTGATAAGCCAGAAATAGATCCTAAATCAATAATGATGAAATCAAATTCTGATGCTGCGCGCTCCATTAACTCATCAATTCTTCCTGCCTGTTCTTGATTAATTTCAGTTAAAGACAAATGGGGGGCAATACTTTTCCATTGTGACTCATTATTGATGTTTCGCATTGCAAGATAAGCGGCTATCGAAGGTGCGCGATAGTTTCCTTCAATTAGTAATGTGGATTTCTCAAGAATGCTCAGCTCCATTGCCAGGTTAATAGCAAGCGTTGTGCACCCGGTGTAGCTGCCAGCTGATCCAACCGCAATTACACGTGCTTTTCGTACTACTCGTTGCGGGGTGTTAAGACCGCGCATCATGGGGGCCCTTACAAAACCTCGCACCAAGGCGACTAGATCTGTAACAGATTTTGGTACCTCGTAGAGATCTTTAAACGCCCCATCTCGTTGTTGTTCGGTCGAGAAACCAATGCTTTGGCGAACCTTTGATGTAATTGAATTCAAATTTGCTTGAGAAATTCCTGGCAGATCTGAGGCAAATAATAGAAGTGCCCCATGGGCAATTTCCTGATTATTGGAAATAAACCCTTCTAATGAAGCCCAATCAATCGCCCGAAATACAACGCTCCACCCTTGCGCAAATAATGTACCCGCAATGAACCCCTCTGTTTCAGAAGCGGAAATGGCAGTTATTACTGTGGGCATTTCTAACTCAGACATGTGATCTGATTACAACTAAGCGACCTAGCGTTGTAGCGCTTAAAAGTCGAAGTACTTGTGTTTCTTCAACGGCAACAGATAATCCAATGTCACCTCCAAAGTTCTTTCCTCCATCGTCATAACTGAGCAATGCCACTCCCCCAAGTATCAATATTGGATCCATCGAATCCTCACCATTTTGCGTGTCTAGAACCCAATAAATGTCTACATCTTCACCAATACTTAAGCCAGTAGCCACATCTACGGAGCGAACGCTAATTGGTACTGCGCTAGTAGACATTGCATCGATCGCAGAAGTTAAGTCAGTGCTGCCAATAATTTCACCAGTTCCCATTGATCGTGTTGCTATCATTCCAATTGGTTCTACTTGATCGCCCATATAAAATTGTCCGCTTGAATCTAAATTGAAATGGGCAAGAGAAACATCGGAAGCTGACAGTTGATGCCCAGGTGAAATAGGATCATTAATTACCCAATAATCCGACCCCTTGTTTGAAACTGTTGCAATCAAGAAGGATGAAATAAATGCGGCTGCTATGAGAGTTACTGCCAGTGGAAGCCGTGAAGAGCGTGTTTTCTTATGTAGAGTCATGGGAGTACCCAAACTGTATTAGTGACATCTCCTTGATCTTTATCCACAGTGGTACTTAAGTATGAGATCAATTCATCCTTAAGTCTGAGGTTTGTGCATGAACACATTGCAATTGTCAGCCCATGACAACAGAAATCTCATACTCCCAGGAACCCACCTTCTCTACGATTGATCTATCACCTATTTCAAGTGACCCAGATGAAGATTGGCAACATCTAGTACTCGAAATGTTTCGCCCCGAATTACCTTTACCTGTTAAAGAAAAACCACGTCTTTATCTGGTTCCTTCAACATTTGGGGAAGAGTATGACGCCGATTTTGCTCCTGAACCAACTTCGGCTGCAGATTTACCAGACATCCATGAATTGACATTTCAGTTCATTCACAATGTTGTAGAAATTTGGGCTGGACGAAGATCTGCTTCACAAGTTCAAGGGATGTGCCACCACCTTGTTTACGCTGACTTGCAGCGAAAAGCTGGACAGCAAAAATTAGTAGGAAGAATTAGAAAAATTAAAGTTACTGAGCCGCTCGATGGCATCATCGAATCAACAGTTACGGTTCGCTACGACGATCGATTGCGTGTTGTAGCTATCCGATTTGAAGGTCTAGATGGACGTTGGCTATGTACTGCATTAACTTTGATTTGAGTTAAGCAGCGCCACCGTGACAACGTTTGTACTTCTTACCAGAACCACATGGACATTGCGCATTTCGAGAAACATCTCCAGTTGTGCGGACTCCCGATTCATCTGCCGCCGTGTACTGCAATCCAGTTGCAGGTACATGCTTGGCTTCAAGTCCAGGTGCAACAACTTCATTGTTTGAACTTTCGACAGTGACTTCGATGTTAAACAAGAATCCAGCAATCTCTTCTTTGATTGCATCCATCATTGCTGCAAATAGGTCAAAGCCCTCTTTTTGATACTCAACTAGAGGATCGCGCTGTGCCATTGCACGCAAACCGATACCCTCTTGTAGATAATCCATCTCGTACAAGTGCTCACGCCACTTACGATCTAGAACAGAAAGCAATACCTTACGCTCTAGTTCTCGCATAACTGCTTCACCAAGTGATTCTTCGCGCTGTGCATATGCAGCTTTGCAATCATCTATGACTCGAGCAGTTAGGTATTCCGCATCCAATCCTGCCCTGGAACCAACCTCAGCTAGTAATTGATCAATAGTAAATGAGATTGGATAGATGGTCTTTAGCGCCGTAAATAGGGTTTCAAGATCCCAATCTTCTGCATATCCATTGGCAGTTGCAGCTTGAACATATGCTGTCAAAGTATCTGAAACAAATGCTGCTACCTGATCCTTAATATCTGCACCCTCTAGAACCATGCGGCGCTCTCCATAAATAACGGTGCGCTGACGGTTCATAACATCGTCATACTTCAAAACATTTTTACGCATTTCAAAGTTTTGTGCTTCAACTTGTGTTTGCGCAGAACGAATCGCATTTGAAACCATTTTTGATTCAATTGGCGCATCTTCAGGAAGGCCTGCGGCTGTTAAGAAACGCTCAACCATTCCTGAATTAAATCGACGCATCAAATCATCTTGCAATGAAAGATAAAAACGAGACTCGCCTGGATCACCTTGACGTCCAGATCGACCTCGCAGCTGGTTGTCGATACGGCGAGATTCGTGGCGCTCTGTTCCTAGAACATACAAACCACCTAAAGAAACTACTTCTTCATGACCCTTTTCAACCGCTGCTTTTTGACGTGCAATCTCTGCTGGCCATTCCTTCTCGTACTCTTCAGCGTTATCAACTGGTGAAATTCCACGACGCTGTAACTCAAAGTCAGCCATGAATTCTGGATTTCCGCCAAGCATGATGTCAGTGCCTCGACCAGCCATGTTGGTAGCGACAGTTACGGCCCCGTGTACACCCGCACGAGCAATGATCGCTGCTTCGCGTTCGTGATGCTTCGCGTTAAGAACTTCGTGAGGCACACCAGACTTGCGTAGGAATGCAGAAAGCTCTTCAGATTTTTCAACACTGACTGTACCGACCAAAACTGGTTGGCCTTTTCGGTGACGCTCGGCGATGTCGGCTGTTACAGCAGCAAACTTTCCAGCTTCAGTCTTGTACACCAAATCAGGTGAATCAATTCGTTGCATTTCGCGGTTAGTAGGAATAGGTACTACTCCAAGCTTATAAATCTGGTGAAATTCAGAAGCCTCTGTTGAAGCAGTACCTGTCATACCTGAAAGCTTTGAGTACAAGCGGAAGTAGTTCTGCAAGGTGATCGTTGCAAGAGTCTGATTTTCATCCTTAATTTCAAGGCGCTCTTTAGCTTCAAGTGCCTGATGCAAACCTTCACTGTAGCGACGTCCAGCCAACATGCGACCGGTGTGCTCATCAACAATCAAAAGCTCCCCATTCATTACAACATAATCTTTGTCGCGTTTGAAGAGTTCTTTCGCGCGAATTGCGTTGTTGAGATAGCCGATCATTGGCGTATTTGCTGATTCGTAGAGATTGCCAATTTGCAGCATTTCCTCGACTTTTGTTACGCCTTCTTCAATTACTCCACAAGTCTTCTTCTTTTCATCAACTTCGTAATGAACATCGCGCTGCAATTTATTAACAAGATTGGCAAACTCTACATACCATTTGGTTGCTTTATCAGCAGGTCCACTAATAATTAGCGGTGTTCGCGCTTCATCAATCAAAATTGAGTCAACTTCATCAACTACTGCAAAGAAGTGTTCACGTTGTACGCACTCTTCGAGAGACCATGCCATATTGTCTCGAAGATAATCAAAACCAAATTCATTATTTGTGCCATAAGTAATGTCAGCCAGATACGCCTTACGTCGTTCTGCAGGCGTCATGTTTGCAAGAATTACATCCACCTTTAAACCAAGAAAACGGTGAACGCGACCCATCCATTCACTATCGCGCTCGGCCAAATAATCATTTGTTGTTACAACGTGGACGCCACGACCTGCAAGAGCGTTGAGGTATGAAGGCAATGTTGATACCAAAGTCTTACCTTCACCAGTACGCATTTCTGCGATGTTGCCCCTGTGAAGTGCTGCTCCACCCATAATTTGTACGTCATAGTGACGCTGGCCAAGTGTTCGCTTTGCTGCTTCACGCACAACTGCAAATGCTTCTGGCAGCAAATCATCAAGTGATTCGCCCTTTGCATATCGCTCTTGGAACACTCCAGTTTGACTACGGAGATCAGAATCAGACATCGCAACAAAGCGAGCTTCCTGCGCATTAACTAAGGCAACGACCTTGCTTAAATCACGAAGGATGCGTCCTTCGCCTGCTCGCAAAATCTTGTCTACAAATGCTGGCATTGATTCTTACCTTTCATCGTGGCTTCCCGATCAACCCTGGAAAGGATTGAGGCGCCTTTTCACCCCCTTATCGTAGAGGTTGAGCCACACAGGCGGTAACCGCAGAAACTGAGCCGAAAGCATGAAAACCCTGCGAATTTAGGGCTCTCGCCGCTTCCCGCAGGGTTGCTCCGGTTGTGACCACATCATCAATCACAATTGCTTCACCGCGGAGTATTGCCCCAGGCTTTATAGAAAAAGCTCCATGCATGTTAGAACTTCTTTGTATGCGCGTTAGCCCACTTTGATCAGAGACGCGTCGTGAAACCTGTAGGCAATCATTTACGGCGATTCCGGTGTACTTAGAAATTCCCTTTGTTAAATCAACTACAAAACTGCGACCACGCCGTCGCTGTGATTGCTTACTTGAAGGAACGGGAACTAAGAAAAAGCTGCCTTCATGTAATCTTGCTTTGCTTAACACATGAACAATGGCCGCAATCAATAAATCATCTGCACCTTCTAAACCGTTTTCTTTCGCAGCAAGAATGATCTTCGAGGCAGTTGGTGTATAAATTATTGCAGAATGAACTTTGAGTGAGCCGACATGGGTGTTGTAATAATGAGGAATCCACTCACGTTTGCAATTAGTACAAATACTGATACCCAAAGAATTGCATCCATAGCATCTGGTAGGAAAAATTAAATGGGACAGGTCAGACAAGATTTGCATGGGCTGATGGTGCTGTGTAAATGTTTACTAGAAATACTGGGGAATTACATATGTGGAAACTAAGGTCTGTAATCTTCTGGCTGCAGAGGGATCAAACGACGATCTATTGATTCCCATGTCTTACGTGGCAAAGTAACAACAAAGTGCGCTCCTCGCCCAGGACGCCCCCACGCTTCAAGTTCGCCATTGTGCAATCGCGCATCTTCTAGCGCAATGGAAAGCCCCAGCCCAGTACCCCCGCGTGTACGAGCTCTAGATGGATCTGCGCGCCAGAAGCGGTCAAAAACCCTAGTCAATGAGTTTTCATCAAGACCAATTCCATAATCTCGCACACCAATTGCGACATCACTCTCACTAGCTTCAATCTGCACATCGATCTGTATTTCCTCTGAGTGATCAATCGCGTTGGCCATGAGATTTCGTAAAATACGCTCAACACGGCGAATATCAGCTTTGATCATGATTGCCGGTTCTGATGACTTAACAAAAATCTGTGTCTTTCTCTCCTTGGCAACAAGTGCCAAATCTTCTGCGCAACGATTAACTAACTGCACAATGTCGAAATCAACGGCTTCTAAAATTGCAACTTCAGCATCAAATCGTGAAACCTCTAGCAAATCTTCGAGCAGGCGCTCGAAACGATCCAGTTGTGCGACCAACAACTCGGTACTTCGTGCAACTGTTGGGTCAAAATTTTCTCTAGAGGCAGAAATTACTTCGGATGCCATTCGCAAAGTTGTTAAAGGAGTACGTAGTTCGTGCGATACATCAGAAACAAAACGCTGCTGAACACGAGAAAGGTTTTCTAATCTGGCAATTTGTTGCTCGAGTGACTCTGCCATCTCATTAAATGCATGACCAAGCCTTGATATTTCATCTTGCGAATCAACCTTCATTCGTTGTCTAAAATCTCCTGAAGTAAATTCAGCTGCGATTCGAGCTGCCTCACTTACAGGTTTGACAACCTGTCGCACCACAACCCAAGTAATCAATGAGATTAAAAGAAGTAAAATCATGCCAGCGATAATTAGATAACTATTAATTAGGTTCAGAGTCTTTTCTTCATTTGCCAGTGAAAAAACAATATACATTTCGTATTGGCCGGCACCTGGAATTTGTACTTTCTGCCCAATAGCAAGTCCAGCAACGCTTGTTCCTTGAATATATCGCATGGTGGTGTACTGCCATACGGTGTCATTAGATTTTCGGACTCGCTCACTAAAAGATTTTGAGATTGTCTCTGGATCCAAAAAATTAGAAGCAATTTCGTAGTTTTTTACCATCGTATTACCTGGGCTGCGAAGGAAAACAACTTCGCGAGTATTCTCATTTGATGTAATTGTTGTTGCAGAGCTAATGACATCGTCAACTACTTTTTGAACAACTTCATCCTTTTCTCCTTGGGCTAGCAAGAAGCGATAATCGGCGGTAAAAATCGTTGAACGTGCCTCCACAATTGCAGAATTGAGATTTACCTCTTTAATTCCACTGGAAAGCCTTGAATTGAGGGCAGATCCAGTAATCCAAACAACACCAAGAGAGAGAATTACAGTTGAAATGATCACCTTGAATGCAAGGGAATTACGTGCTTTCCAGAAGAAACGGTTCATGGTTAGGAACCGCCCATGACTCCTGCTTTGTAGCCAACACCGCGAATTGTGATGACAATTTCTGGGTGCTCAGCATCGTGCTCAATTTTTGAACGCAGGCGCTGGACGTGAACATTGACTAATCGCGTATCTGTTGAATGGCGATAACCCCATACTTCGCTTAGCAGAGCGTCACGAGTAAAGACTCGACCTGGTTCTTTAGCCAATGCAACAAGTAGATCGAATTCCAATCGAGTTAAAGCAATTTGCTTACCTGCGCGCAGGATCTGATGCGCTTGAACATCAATTGCTAAATCACCAATCGTTAATAATCCCAGAACTTCGGCATTTGTGCGGCGTAACCGTGTTCGAATTCGTGCAATTAGCTCGGATGGATGACGAAATGGTTTAACCATGTAATCATCGGCACCAGCTTCTAAACCTTTAACAACATCTTGTGTGTCACCTTTAGCTGAAAGCATCACGATTGGCACCATTGATTCTGCGCGAATCAATTTACAGACTTCGATTCCATCAAGGCCGGGCAACATAACATCCAGCAAAACTAAATCCGGTGGATTGTTACGGAAAACATCCATTACCTCATCGCCACGGCTTACTAGATCTACGTCGATGCCGGCACCGGTTAATACGATGCCGAGCATCTCCGCAAGA
>WLCR01000040.1 GCA_009705235.1 Actinomycetota bacterium
CTGGAATTCCAAACATCACATCGACGCCGGCAGACTCCAAAGATTGCACGAGTGATTTAGCTCCACTCATCTTCTTGCTCATATCCATCTCCTTTCATTGTGTTCAACTTGTTTGGGTGTGAAATGAAAAAACCCCCAGATAACTGAGGGTGGCGCATGATCACATATCGATCACGCGCCTTTAAATCACCACCACAAATGTTGTGCTCATGTACCTATTCTCCAATGAAGCAGGCTCAACGTCAAGGGATGAGATGCAGATCTCACATCTTGGAATATTGGACCAGATGTGAAAGCACTACTGACAGATCGCGCCCTTAGATGCGGACTGAACCAACTTTGAATACTTAGCTAAAACACCGTGCGTGTATGTATGAGTCAGTGGCGTCCATCCAACTTTACGGGCTTCAAGTTCTGCTTCATCTACTAATAAATCCAATGTGCGATTCTTAATGTCGATTCGTACTAGATCGCCATCCTTAATGAACGCAATCGGTCCCCCATCAACGGCCTCTGGTGCGACATGGCCAACGCACAAACCAGTTGATCCACCAGAGAAGCGACCATCCGTTAACAACAACGTTGACTTGCCAAGGCCTGCACCTTTTATCGCGCCAGTGATCATTAACATTTCACGCATACCTGGTCCGCCCTTAGGACCTTCATAACGGATTACAACTACATCGCCCGCTTTTATCGATCCATTTTCTAAAGCGTCCATCGCTGCTCGTTCGCGTTCAAATACACGAGCTGGCCCTTCAAAACTTTCTATTCCGATTCCGGCGGTTTTGCATAATGCGCCTTCAGTTGCAAGAGAGCCACCAAGAATTGTGATGCCAACATCGGTAGAGATCGGTGCCGAAACAGCCTTGAGAATTTGCCCATCTGGATCAGGTGGATTGATCTCCTTTAAGTTTTCAGCCATGGTCTTGCCTGTGACTGTCAAAACATCTCCATGCAATAAACCAGCATCTAGTAAGCCCTTAAGCACGACTGGAATTCCACCAACCTTGTCTACATCGCTCATTACAAATTGACCAAAAGGCTTGAGGTCACCTAGTAAAGGAACCTTTGAACCAATCCGATGGAAATCATCCAGTGAAAGATCTACATGTGCTTCGTTAGCAATTGCTAACAAGTGCAGTACCGCGTTGGTAGAACCACCTAATGCCATCAAAATTGTGATTGCATTTTCAAATGCAGGCTTCGTCAAGATGTCTCGAGTAGTAATTCCTTGACGAATTAGTTCAACTACAGCCGCACCTGATGCAATCGCATATGTGTCTCGACGGCGATCAACCGCTGGAGGCGCAGCAGATCCTGGTAACGACAATCCAATAGCTTCGCCGATACTTGCCATCGTGTTTGCGGTGTACATTCCTCCGCAGGCACCTTCTCCGGGACAGATTGCACGTTCTATTTGATCAACGCGCTCTTTTGTAATTAATCCACGAGCGCAGGCACCAACTGCCTCGAATGCATCGATGATTGTTACATCTTTGCCGTCAACTTGTCCTGGCAATGTCGAACCCGCATAAACAAAAACACTCGCAACATCGATACGTGCTGCCGCCATCATCATGCCAGGTAAAGATTTGTCACATCCAGCAAATGTAACCATGCCATCTAAACGCTCTGCTTGCATAACGCATTCAACAGAGTCTGCGATTACTTCACGAGATACTAATGAAAAGTGCATTCCTTCATGGCCCATTGAGATTCCATCGGAAACAGAAATGGTTCCAAATTGCATTGGAAAACCACCAGCATCAATTACGCCTTGCTTGGATGCTTTAGCTAAACGGTCCAACGATAGATTGCACGGAGTAATTTCATTCCATGATGATGCTATTCCAATTTGTGGCTTAACCCAATCAGCATCTCCCATACCGACTGCACGCAACATTCCACGTGCAGCGGCTCTTTCGAGTCCATCAGTTACTACCCCGGAACGCGGTTTCATGTTAGGCATTTGCTAAGTCTAGCCTTCTGATTGTCCGAGGTAGGTTAAAAGAAGCGAGCGAACTTTGGCAGCATCTGCTTGACCCTTTGTCTCTTTCATAACTGCACCAATTAATGCACCGGCAGCAGGCACATGTCCGTTGCGTACCTTTTCAGCAGTCTCTGCTTGTTCACCGCACACTTTTTCAATCGCTGCCATTAGTGCGCCATCATCATTAACAACTTTGATTCCACGCTGTGCAACTACCTGTGCTGGCTTTCCTTCCCCAGCAATAACACCTTCTACAACTTGACGTGCAAGCTTGTCAGTTAATTCACCTGCGTTAACAAGTGCCACGATTTCTGCAACATCGGCAGGTGTAATTGCAAGATCTGCAATCGCTACATCCTTGTCGTTTGCAATTCGTGAAATTTCTCCGAGCCACCATGTACGCGCCTTCGTAGGATCTGCGCCAAGCAACACTGTTGCTTCAACAATATCTAGAACATCTGCGTTGATCATCGCAGCCATTTCCTTATCAGGAACTGCCCATGCTTCTTGCAGACGCTTGCGACGAAGTGATGATCGTTCTGGCAACGCTGCACGCAAAGTTTCAATCCATGCAGCATCTGGTTCAACAGGCACCAGATCTGGCTCAGGGAAGTAACGGTAATCCTCAGCTTGTTCCTTTGAACGACCAGAGCGAGTTAGCCCTGTGTCCTCTTGGAAGTGACGAGTCTCTTGAACAACGCGTCCACCAGCATTTAGCAACTCTGCATGGCGAATCATTTCACCACGAATTGCGCGCTCGACAGATCGAAGTGAGTTCACATTCTTAGTTTCACTTCGGGTGCCAAGTTTTTCTGCGCCAATCAATCGCAATGACACGTTTGCATCGCAACGAAGTGAGCCTTGCTCCATCTTGACATCACTGACGCCCAATGAACGCAATATGTCGCGAAGTTCGGCAACATAGGCTTTTGCTACCTCAGGTGCATACTTTCCAGTACCAGGAACAATCTTGGTGACAATTTCAACTAATGGAATTCCAGCTCGGTTGTAATCAAGGAGTGAGTACTCGGCTCCATGAATTCGACCAGTTGCACCACCGACATGTAGTGACTTACCTGTGTCCTCTTCCATATGTACGCGCTCTACTTCAACACGAAACTTCTTTGGTCCTTCTTCAGTTTCGATCTCAACATCAACATAACCATCAACACAGATTGGTTCGTCATACTGAGAAATCTGGAAGTTCTTTGGCATATCTGGATAGAAGTAGTTTTTGCGAGCAAAGCGTGAGAAAGGAGCAATAGAACAGTTGAGTGCAAGACCGATTTTAATCGTTGATTCAATTGCTTTTTCATTGACTACAGGCAATGCACCTGGCAATGCTAGACAAACTGGACAAGTTTGTGTGTTTGGTTCGGCACCAAAGATTGTGCTGCAACCACAAAACATCTTTGAATTTGTATTGAGCTCAACGTGAACCTCAAGGCCCAATACTGGCTCGTACTTAGCAACTACATCATCATATGAAAGAGTCATCGAACTCCTCCCATGATTGGTGCCTTATCCAGTAATGGGGCACCCCACTTGGAAAGTAGCGCTGCTTCCAGGGCTGCGCCTACCGAATACATACGTTCATCTTTCATAACAGGTGACATTATTTGGAAACCAACTGGCAGCCCATCTTCATCTGCAAGTCCTGATGGCAATGACATTCCACCGATTCCGGCCATGTTGACTGGGATTGTTGCAATGTCATTTAAATACATGGCCAGCGGATCATTAGCTTTCTCGCCAATTTTAAAAGCTGTTGTTGGGCATGTAGGAGAAACCAAAACATCTGCTCTTTCAAAAGCCTTTGTGAAGTCCTGAGTTATCAGGGTGCGAACCTTTTGCGCGCTTCCATAATAAGCATCGTAATAACCAGATGACAAAGCATAAGTTCCCAAGATGATACGGCGCTTTACCTCTTTGCCGAAGCCAACTTCGCGAGTTAAATTCATAACAGATTCAGCTGATGCTCCATCAATGTCGCCAACACGCAAGCCATACCGCATCGCATCAAAGCGAGCTAAGTTAGATGAGCATTCAGATGGAGCAATTAAATAGTATGCAGCAAGGGCGTATTCAAAGTTAGGCGCAGACACTTCAACGATTTCTGCGCCAGCCTTAGCCAACAATTCAAGAGATTCCTCAAAGCGTGCACGAACTCCAGGCTGGTATCCATCGCCATTGAGTTCTTTTACAACGCCGATCTTCATTCCCTTAACATCACCTGATTTCGCAGCAGTAACTACTTGAGGAACTGGCGCATTAATACTTGTTGCATCCTTGGGATCATGTCCAGCAATTGCTTCATGCAATAACGCCGCATCTAAAACTGTGCGCGCACATGGTCCGGCTTGATCAAGTGATGAAGAAAAAGCAACTAAGCCATAACGAGAAACTCCACCGTACGTTGGTTTGACTCCGACTGTTCCTGTTACAGCTGCAGGTTGGCGAATAGATCCACCAGTATCTGTGCCAATTGCAAGTGGTGCTTCAAATGCTGCAAGAGCTGCCGATGATCCACCACCTGAACCACCCGGAATGCGAGTCAAATCCCATGGGTTATGCGTTGGACCATATGCAGAGTTTTCTGTCGATGAACCCATCGCAAACTCATCCATATTGGTTTTACCCAAAATAACAATGTCATTTTTCTTAAGGTTTGCAACAACCGTTGAGTCATATGGTGGACGCCAACCTTCAAGGATTTTAGAACCACACGTTGTTGGAATACCTTTTTGAGCCATTACATCTTTGAGTGCAAGTGGAACACCTGCAAGTGGTGACAACTTTTCACCCTTTGCACGCTTTGCATCAACTGCTGCTGCTTGGGCTAAAGCACCTTCGGTATCAACATACAAAAATGCATGAACATCAGTATCAACAGCAGCAATACGATCTAAATGTGCTTGCGTCAATACAACAGAAGTTGTTTCACCTGCAGCCAGCTTGGCCGCCATTTCAGATGCTGAGTTACGAATCATTCTTCACCCAAAATCTGTGGAACACGGAAGCGTTGTTCTTCTTGTGCCGGCGCACCTGACAGAGCCTCTTCTGGAGTAAGACTTGGAACAACTACATCTGGGCGAAAGACATTACGAAGTGGCAATGGATGCGAAGTTGCTTCAACATCTGCTCCGGCAACTTCTTGCACACGAGCAACGGCATCCAAAATCACTGTGAACTCTTTAGAGAGATTGACTAACTCTTCTTCGCTCATTTCGATGCGGGCTAGGCCTGCAAGTTTTGCGACATCATCGCGTGAAAGGCTGCTCATGGGTGTCAGTCTAATTAAATTGCAGCCTAACTGCGAATTTGACCATTTCCCGTAACAATCCAAGTGGTCGTCGTCATCGCTTCAAGCCCCATTGGGCCTCGGGCATGTAATTTTTGATTTGAGATACCAATTTCAGCACCAAAGCCCATTTGTTCGCCATCGGTAAAGCGTGTGGATGTATTGACCATAACTGCTGCACAATCTGCCAAAGCTATAAATCTCTTTACATTGTGATCGTTTTCGGAAATTATCGCTTCAGTATGTTGAGTACCGAATTTTGCAATGTGAGCGCTAGCTGCATCGACAGATTCAACAATAGCAACATTGATTTCTAAAGTGCCGTACTCGGTGCAGAAGTTTTCAGCTGTAGCCAGGGATGCTGGAATGCCAACGCTTTTAGCAATCGCAAGAGAGGCGTCATCGCAGTGCAGAACAACTCCAGCCTCGTGCAAAGCCTTAAGTGCAACTGGTCCAAAATCATTAGCTACTGCTGAGTGAAGAAGAATCGTCTCTGCCGCATTACACACACTAGGGCGCTGCACCTTTGAGTTAATGATGATTGGCAAAGCCTTTGAAAGATCTGCAAACTCATCGATATATACATGGCAAACACCTGCGCCTGTTTCAATTGTTGGAACAGTAGATTCATCAACAACCATGCGGATTAACGCAGCACTTCCTCGAGGAATTACTAAGTCTACTTTTCCACGGGCATTTAAAAGAGCTTTAACTGTTTCACGGTCATCTGAAGGGACTAGTTGAATTACATCTGCTGAGATTGTTGTAGAAGCTAATGCATCTCTCATGACTTGTACCAATACTTCATTGCTATGTACCGCACTTGACGAGCCTCGAAGCAAGGCAGCATTTCCTGACATCAGCAAAATTACTGCAGCATCAACGGTCACATTAGGGCGTGCTTCATAAACCATTCCAATAACACCAAATGGAACTGAAATCTGTTCTAGTTGAATGCCGTTTGACAAAGTGGATTTGCGCAATGTGTTTCCTAGCGGATCTGGAAGCTCGCTTACTTGGCGCGCTCCCCCGGCAATAGCTGTGATGCGTTCGGGAGTTAACAAAAGTCGATCTAAAAGAGATGAATTCAAACCTGAAGTGCGACCAGCTTCCATGTCTTTTTCATTGGCTGCAAGAATTTCGGTGCTGCGAGATTCAATGGCATCAGCAATAGTTTGAAGTGCGGCTTTACGCTCTGCTCCCGTGGCAATACTCAAAGTACGACTAGCAACACGAGCAGAATCGGCCAAGGAGTTAACTAATGTTTGTGCGCTCATCTAAATCAGCACCAAATCATCACGATGGACTAATTCGCGCTCGTATTCTGCGCCTAGAGATACAGCTAACTCTTTTGTAGAGCGTCCCAACATCTGTGGCAAATCTTCAGAATCAAATGCGACAAGCCCGCGCGCAATTACTTTGAGATCTGGTCCTACTAATTCAACAGCATCTCCTGCAATGAACTCACCTTCGACAGCTGTAACTCCGGCGGGTAACAGTGAAACGCCACGCTCTAAAATTGCTGTTACTGCACCTGCGTCAAGAATTAATCTTCCTTGTGGCGTTGTTGCATGTGCCAGCCAAAGCAATCGTGAAGTGGTTTTGCTCGCTTGTGCGTGAAAATAGGTTCCATTTTCTTTCCCGGCTAACGATTGATCAGCATCAGCTAACGATGTCAACAACATTGGAATTCCAGCAGAGGTTGTAATACGAGCTGCTTCAACTTTAGTTACCATCCCACCGCTACCGACGCCTGCATTTCCTGCGCCACCAAGCGTCACGTTCTCAATGTCTGCGATGTTTTTGACTTCATGAATTCTCTGTGAGCCTGCTTGAGAAGGCGGTGCATCATAAAGTGCATCAATATCTGAAACCAAAACTAACAAATCTGCACCAATTAGCAAGGCAACAAGTGCTGCAAGTCGATCATTATCACCAAAGCGGATTTCACCAGTGCCAACAGAATCGTTTTCATTAATTATTGGCACAACACCTAATTGCAGCAAGCGAAACAATGTTCGCTGTGCATTTTGATAATGAGAACGCCGAACAACATCTTGGGTAGTTAGAAGTACCTGCGAAGCGGTAATCGTATGTCGTGCAAAACTTTGTGTGTACTGTGCAATTAGTAAGCCTTGGCCAACCGAAGCAGCAGCCTGTTGAGTAGCAAGATCCTTTGGTCGTGTTGTTAAGCCAAGTGGAGCTAGGCCAGCGGCGATCGCACCAGATGAGACAACAATTACTTCTGCCCCACGTGCCTTGCAGGCAGCTACAACATCAACAAGTTGATTAACAGCATCTGCATCAAGTGCGGATCCGGCTTTACCGGTTAAGGACGATGAGCCAATCTTGATGACAATGCGCTGTGCAGAGGTAATCTGCTCTCGGCTCACTTGTCATCTCCATCCTCTGAATCTTTAACGATTATTGCTGAAAGTTTAGGTGTGTGAGGGTCAACTACGTTGTATTCCCACTGCTTGGCGATTTCATCTTCACTCAAAATATCTTCCACGCGCTCAGGCATATTCCATGTTGATTCAAGACGTGAATCTTCACCACGGCGATGTAGGTGACCGGCTAACTGCTCTGCCCCAGCTTCGATTGTTGGCTCCCAATCGAAAACCACTTCAGTCTCACCGTCTCCAATGCGGACTTCGCTACCTGCGACCGCACCCTTTTTGAACAACTCTTTTTCGACCCCAAGTTGTGCAAGACGATCTGCCAGATAACCAATAGCTTCAGCATTCTTAAAGTTAGTTTGACGAACCCAACGTTCTACCTTCTTGCCACGAATCGTAAATGATCCATCAGCATTAGCATTCACTAAGAAGCCAGAATCATCCACAGCAACTGGGCGCAAAATTATGCGTGTGCGTTCTTCAACACCTGCATCTGCGCGATTCTTTTGAACCAAACGACCCATGGCATAAATCAGATCTTGCAGCCCAACACGAGATGCTGCAGATACTGGATATACGTCATAACCCTTATCGCGTAACTCTTGTTCGACCATATCTGACATTGCTTGACCATCAGGTAAATCAATTTTATTAAGCGCAACAATACGAACGCGATCTTCTAGTCCACCATATAGAGCTAATTCATTTTCAATTGCTTCAAGATCTGCAACTGGATTTCGATCGGTTTCTAATGTTCCACAATCAAGTACATGCACAATTGC
>WLCR01000041.1 GCA_009705235.1 Actinomycetota bacterium
GTTAAATCGACACCCTTAAGGATTTCGACTGTGCCGTTATCTGTGTGAACAGATACCTGTAGCCCGCGGATTTCTAGTGTGCTCATTTTTTCTCTCTTCTCTCGTTGCTAAATCTCTACCGTGACGGCGTTTCCGTCGATTGATACCGCATAAGTCTTAAGTGCAATGTTGGCCGGAAGGGTGAGTGCTTCTCCAGTGCGCAGATCAAATTCGGCCCCATGTAGCCAGCATTCAATTTTGAATCCAGTGACATCGCCCTCTGACAAAGATGCATCGGAATGAGTGCATGTGTCATCAATAGCAAAGACCTCATCCCCCACTCGTGCCACACAAATTGACTTGCCATCCTTCTCAATCAGAACTGGTTTTCCTTGAATTAATTGATCTAGAACTAAATCAGCCATGGTTAGCCGCCTTTTCTAGTTCGTTATCAATGCGATCCATGATTCGATTTTGAACCGTTTCATTTCCGATTTCTAAAACGATTTCGTTGAAGAAGCCGCGTACAACCAAGCGGCGAGCATCAGACATTGCGATTCCGCGAGACATTAAATAGAACAACTGCTCATCATCAAATCGACCCGTTGTGCTTGCGTGTCCAGCGCCAATGATTTCGCCCGTTTCGATTTCGAGATTAGGAACAGAATCTGCTCGTGCTCCGTCACTTAGCAGCAAGTTACGGTTGAGTTCGTATGTATCTGTGCCTTCTGCGGCTGCACGTATTAGTACATCGCCAATCCACACAGTATGTGCACCTTGTCCAGCCAGAGCTCCCTTGAAATTAACATTTGATTTTGCATGTGGAACTGCGTGATCAACATGCATCCGGTGCTCGAAAAACTGACCTGCTGTTGCAAAGTAAACGCCGAGTAGATCAACTGAGCCACCAGGTGCGATGAATTCAACAGTAGGCAAAATACGAACTACATCGCCGCCAACTGTGACAGTTACCGATTTGAATGTTGCGTCCTTATCAACCACAGCATGATGGCGTGCTGTATAAACCGACTTAGACTCAAACTCTTGCAAAGTAACAAACTTTAGGTTTGAACCTGGAGCCAATGAGATCTCTAAGTCCTCAGCCAAAATAGTGTCTGTAGTATTTTCCACAATCACTGTTGCAACCGCGTGGGTTCCAAGTGAGATTCGAACCCGAGAAAATTCAGCTGTATCCAACGCCCCAGCTGTTCGACCCAAAAAGATTGGCTCTGACAATTCGGTATTTGCAGCAATCGATAGGTGGGCTACAGATGGAGAAAAGGAGCGAATACGTTCGATGATGACATCATCACTTACCGCAAGAGGCTCTAGATTTTCACGCTTAAATGTAACGCCAGTTGGAAGTGCATCTTTAGCAATCAAAGTTGATCGATCAGACTGCACAGAGGTGCCATCGTGCAAACCGCGAAGACGTTTGAGCGGCGTGAATCGCCACGCTTCCTCGCGCCCTGTAGGAGTTAAGTAATTAGTTGTTAAAACTGACATTAACCGACAGCACCTTCCATCTGGAGTTCAATAAGGCGATTGAGTTCTAGCGCGTACTCCATAGGAAGTTCGCGCGCAATTGGTTCGATGAAGCCGCGGACAATCATGGCCATCGCTTCATCTTCATTAAGTCCACGTGACATCAGATAGAACAGCTGATCATCGCTAATCTTTGACACTGTTGCTTCATGTCCCATGGAAACATCATCTTCACGAATATCAACATACGGATATGTATCTGAACGAGAAATTGTGTCGACCAAAAGCGCATCACACTTAACTGTGCTTGCAGAATGGTGAGCACCTTCTTGAACCTGCACAAGTCCACGGTATGAAGTACGTCCACCATTGCGTGCAACTGATTTAGAAATTACAGAAGACGAAGTGTAAGGAGCAGCGTGAACCATTTTGGCACCAGAATCTTGATGTTGTCCTTCACCTGCAAAAGCGAGTGACAATGTCTCACCTTTGGCATGTGGACCCATTAAGAAAATAGCTGGGTACTTCATGGTTACCTTAGAACCGATATTTCCATCGACCCATTCCATTGTTGCGCCTTCAGCACACGTTGCGCGCTTTGTAACCAAGTTATACACATTGTTAGACCAGTTTTGAATTGTGGTGTAACGAACACGTGCTCCCTTTTTAACAATGATCTCAACAACTGCAGAGTGCAATGAATCTGATTTGTAGATCGGTGCCGTGCAACCTTCTACGTAGTGAATGTATGAATCCTCGTCAGCAATAATTAGTGTGCGTTCGAACTGACCCATGTTTTCAGTATTGATACGGAAGTAGGCCTGCAATGGAATATCAACATGTACTCCCTTTGGCACATAAATAAATGAACCACCAGACCACACGGCAGTATTAAGCGCTGCGAACTTGTTATCTCCTACTGGAATAACAGTTCCGAAGTACTCTTTAAATAACTCAGGGTGCTGCTTTAGCGCACTATCTGTATCCAGGAAAATAACACCTTGTGCCTCTAAATCCTCGCGGATTGAGTGGTACACGACCTCAGATTCGTACTGCGCAGCGACACCTGACACAAGGCGTTGCTTTTCAGCTTCTGGAATTCCGAGACGGTCATACGTGTTCTTAATGTCATCTGGCAAGTCATCCCAAGTGGTTGCTTGTTTTTCAGTTGAGCGAACGAAGTACTTGATCGTGTCAAAGAAAATTCCTGAAAGATCTGATCCCCAATTTGGCATTGGCTTCTTGCCAAACAAGTCCAAACCCTTAAGGCGCAGGTCAAGCATCCACTGTGGTTCAGACTTCTTCGATGAGATGTCGCGAACGACTTCTTCACTTAGACCTCGCTTGGCGTTGTCACCAGCTGAGCTCTTATCTGACCAGCCGTATTCGTAGTTGCCAAGTCCATCGAGTTCTGGATGTGCTGTTGTCATGCACGTACCTTTCGGGTTGTAGTGTGTGTCGTTGGAATAAAAGTTGTACAAACGCCATCGCCATGTGCAATTGTTGCAAGACGTTGAACGTGAGTTCCAAGAAGTTTTGATAGCGCTTCAGTTTCAGCCTCACATAATTGTGGAAATTCAGAAGCAACGTGCGCTATTGGGCAATGGTGCTGGCATAGTTCCTGACCCATTGGCTTGTCATGAACACTTGCTGCATATCCTTGATCCGTTAAGAAATCTGCAAGAGCTTCGACTTTGCCAGAGCGCTTAGAAATGAACTTGTGTGCTTGACGTTCGATATCATCGGCGCGAGATTGTGCAAAACCATCGACAAGGTGGGCACCAGATTGAGCTGACATAAATTTCAATGCTGCAACAGCTAAGTCGTCATATGAATGTTCAAACTGCTCACGACCTTGATCTGACATCACGAAGACTTTTGAAGGTCGACCTCGACCGCGGATTGAAGAGGCACGAGGATCGCGGGCTTCAACTACTCCATCTGCTACTAAAAGATCCAAGTGGCGGCGTATTCCAGCTGCGGTCAGTCCCAATCGCTCACCTAGGACTGCGGCCGTTGATGGTCCATTTTCTAAAATTGAGCGGGCCACCAAGTCACGGGTACGAGCATCGTCCCCTGCTGGATTTGCTCCGGTCATTTTCACAACAGTATTGTGTCGTAATTCGACACGTTCAGCCACTCAAGAGCCCTGCGTGGCTCAAGGGTCATAGGCTTAGGCCATGTCCAAAACCGTACTTTTAGCCACAAGGGTTTTGGCTCCAGCCACAGGATTGCTCCTTTTCTTGCAGGCCGCCCTTGTCGTTACTGGCGGAGCTGTTCGGCTAACCGGATCTGGATTGGGTTGTCCCACCTGGCCTGAATGCACACCCGGTTCGTATACCCCAGTGCCCCACCAAGCCGAACCACAACTCAATGCCTGGATTGAATTTGGTAATCGCTTACTAACTTTTGTATTGGTCTTCGCATCAATTGCGGTAATCATTGCAGTTTTAAAAAGCAAGCGAAAAGATTTGCGCGGATTAGCGATCGGTCAATTTCTTGGAATCTTTGGACAAGGAATTCTTGGCGGGATCACCGTCTTAACTGACTTGAATCCTATTCCAGTTGCCGGACATCTCTTACTGTCAATCATTTTAATTGCTGGAGCAACTTCGTTGCATTCCCGCAGATTTTCTCCTGTGCTTTTCGTTAAAGCACCATCTCTGACATCAAAGATTTCGTCGTTACATATTGCGACATCCTTTTTAGTAATTGTTTTGGGAACCATTGTTACTGGATCTGGACCGCATGCTGGAGACGCTCAGGCAAAACGTTTCATTTTCGATATTCGAACTGTTGCTTGGATGCACGCCGATGTTGTCATATTCCTTTTGGGAATCACCTTTGCTTTTTATGTAGCTCAAGGAACAAGTGATCGGACCAAAAAAGCAATTAGGATTTTTACTGTTATCGCTCTTCTACAAGGCTTGATTGGCTATGTCCAATACTTCACTGGAATTCCCGAAATTTTGGTTGCTGCTCACTTGCTAGGAGCAACTTTGGTTTGGATCGCAGCGTGGCGAATCCGACTGTCCGTAATCACACAGAATGGATAAATGATGAGCGCACTAACAGGTTGGACTGAATTAGATGATCGTGCAGTTGCATATGCACGTGCATTATCAGCTGATGCGGTTCAAAAAGTTGGCAATGGTCACCCAGGAACCGCAATGTCCCTCGCGCCTGTTGCATACTCGCTCTTCCAACGACATCTAGTTCATGATCCATCTGATCCACACTGGCTAGGCCGCGATCGCTTTATTCTTTCATGCGGTCACTCATCACTTACTCTTTACATTCAACTGTTCTTAAGTGGCTACGGGCTCGAAATGAAAGATCTTCAAAGCTTTAGAACATGGGGTTCATTAACACCGGGTCATCCTGAATATGGTCACACTGCCGGTGTTGAAATGACAACTGGCCCATTAGGACAAGGGGTTGCGACTGCTGTTGGAATGGCTATGGCAGCTCGTTATGAGCGTGGCTTACTTGATCCCATGGCACCGGCAGATACTTCAATATTTGATCACTCTATTTGGGTTATTTGTTCAGATGGAGATTTACAAGAAGGTGTCAGTGCCGAGGCTTCATCATTGGCTGGCACGCAAGAACTTGGAAACTTAAATATTATTTATGATGACAACCGAATTTCAATTGAAGGCGATACTCACAATGCTTTCACGGAAGATGTTGCCGCGAGATATCGCGCATACGGATGGCACGTCATTGAAGTAGCTGCACTTGCCACGGGAAACATTGATCTAGTTGCTTTAGACGCTGCGATGGTTTCGGCAAAGAACGAAAAATCAAAGCCAACTTTAATCAGAATGCATTCCGTTATCGCTTGGCCTGCTCCGAAAGCACAAGGAACTGCTGGCTCTCATGGATCTGCACTCGGAGTCGATGAAGTTAAAGCCACAAAGATTGCACTTGGTCTAAATCCTGATGAGGACTTCGCTATGCCGGCGGAAGTGCTAGCTCATGCACGTCTTGTCAAAGAACGCAGTACAGCAGTTCGCGCCACATGGGATTCACGGTTTGCAACATGGAAGTCAGCCAATCCTGACAAGGCCGCGCTACTTGAAAGATTGCGCGTTAAGGGTCTTCCTAAAGGATGGGATGCAGACATTCCAGTGTTTGCACCCGACAAAGAGATGGCAACACGTGCGGCTTCTGGTGAAGTGATTAATGCAATCGCTGCAAAGTTGCCAGAGTTTTGGGGAGGATCAGCTGACTTAGCTGGTTCAAATAACACCAGTATTAAGGGGTCAGGTTCATTCCTGCCGACAACTTCATCTATTCCTGGTGCCGATCCATTTGGGCGAATAATCCACTTTGGCATTCGTGAACACGCTATGGGCTCAGTGCTTAATGGAATTGCTTTGCATGGTTTAACCAGGTCCTTTGGTGGAACATTTGCAGTTTTTAGTGATTACATGCGGCCTGCAGTTCGCCTTGCAGCATTAATGAATATTGCATCGACCTTTGTATGGACTCATGATTCGATTGGCGTCGGCGAAGACGGTCCAACACACCAACCGATCGAACATTTTGCTGCACTTCGTGCGATCCCTGGACTTGATGTTATCCGCCCGGGAGATGCGAACGAGGTTGCAGAGGCTTGGAAGCAAATCCTTATGCGCGGACGTGCGGCTGGAATTTTGCTTTCACGCCAAAACTTGCCGGTTTTTGATCGCACCGTATGTGCTCCTGCAACTGGTGTAGCAAAGGGTGCCTATATTTTGAAGGATGCCGCCAACCCACAAGCGATCTTGATTGCGACAGGTTCTGAAGTTTCCTTAGCAATCGACACACAAACCGCTTTGGCCGCAGAAGGTATCAATGTTCGAGTAGTTAGTGCGCCATGTCTTGAATGGTTTGCAGAACAGGATCAAGCTTATAAAGATTCAGTTCTCTCCCCCGGTATCGTCAAAATCAGTATCGAAGTTGGTATCGCACAAGGTTGGCGTGAACTTATCGGTGATAATGGTGTGGCGATATCCCTAGAACATTACGGTGCTTCAGCAGATGCAAAACGCTTATTTAAAGAATTCGGCTTTTCAGTTGACAATGTTGTTTCTACAGTTAAGAAGGCGATTAAATGAGCGTTCATGAAGTAGCAAGTGCTGGAACATCAATTTGGTTAGATGATCTATCAAGAGCGAAAATAACAGGAGCAGATGCTCATTCACTTCCTTCAAGAATTGCCAATAGCGGTGTAGTTGGAGTTACCACTAACCCAAGTATTTTCAGCAGTGCTATTAGTGGCGCCGCCGAATACAGCGCAGATATTGCTGCAATGAAAGGTGCCACTGTTGATGATGTTGTCAAGAAACTGACAACTGATGATGTCCGCCAAGCCTGCGATTTATTCTCACCTATCTTTTCAAGCAGTAGCGGCTTTGATGGTCGAGTAAGTATTGAAGTTGACCCACGCCTTGCTCGTGATGCCGACGGAACTATTGCTGCTGGTAAAGAGCTATGGGCGATTATTGATCGCCCAAATGTAATGATTAAAGTCCCAGCGACTATTGAAGGATTGCCAGCCATCACAGCGCTAATTGCAGCAGGAATAAGTGTCAATGTGACACTGATATTTTCTGTGAAACGCTATGGACAGGTCATTGATGCATTTATGAAGGGTCTGGAACAGTGTGAGAACCCATCACAAGTCCACTCTGTCGCATCATTCTTTGTAAGTCGTATCGACTCAACAGTTGATGGGTTGCTCAAAAAGAATGCATCACCTGAATCCGAAGCGCTTCTGGGCAAGGCTGCAATCGCAAACGCACATTTGGCATACCAATTATTTGAAGAGAAGTTTTCCTCAGAGCGTTGGGGCGCTCTGGCTACGAAAGGTGCAAATAAACAACGTCCCTTATGGGCTTCCACGGGAGTTAAAGATCCTGCCTACCCAGATACTCAGTATGTCGTTGAATTGATTGCGCCTGAAACTGTCAACACAATGCCTCAGGCAACTTTGGATGCATTGATCGATCACGGCGTAGTCAGAGGAAATACTATTTCTGAAAACTACGGTGCTGCCATCAATGTATTAAAGGAATTGTCTACAGTAGGTATTTCGCTGGATCAAATTACAACTGATTTAGAGATTGATGGTGTAAAAAAGTTTGCCCAAGCATGGGATGAATTACTAGAGAATGTAAAGGCTGCCCAACAACAATGATTTCAATTAAAGGTTCTTCCCTTTCAAAAATCGACCGTTCATCTGCTCACTACAAAGCGCTTCAGGCTTTCCATGAACGCTTAAAGCACAAGGATTCGACAATCTGGGGACCAGAAGCACAGGCCGAAGCATCAGTTCGATTAAATTGGATTGATCTGCCTGAATCATCTCGTGATTTACTTCCTCAATTTGACGCACTCGCAGCAAAGCATCGCGACAAGACTTCTGTCATTTTGTGCGGCATGGGTGGTTCATCACTTGGACCAGAAGTAATTGCTCAAACTTTTTCAAAGGAATTATTTGTTCTAGATTCGACCGACCCCGATTACGTCGCACATGCGTTAAAGAAAGACCTTGCAACTAGCGTTGTAGTGGTTAGCTCGAAATCTGGATCAACAATTGAAACTGCTTCACAGCGGGCATTATTTGAAGGTGCATTCAAGGATGCAGGGCTAAATCCAATTGACCATATGGTTTTTGTGACAGATCCTGGTTCTCCTTTGGACAAGCAAGTTCGTGCGGGTGGCTACACAGTAGTAAACGCTGACCCGAATGTTGGAGGTCGTTTTAGTGTTTTA
>WLCR01000042.1 GCA_009705235.1 Actinomycetota bacterium
TAAAAGTTAATTTTAGGCTTTGATTTATGAACCGAAGCGGCGTTGTCTCACTGAATAAGAACGCAAAGCACGTAAGAAATCTACCCGGCGAAAATCTGGCCAGTAGGCCTCGCAAAAATAGAACTCGGATAAAGCACTTTGCCAGAGCAAGAAGCCACCAAGTCGTTGTTCACCCGATGTGCGGATCAATAGTTCGGGATCTGGTTGACCGGCTGTATATAAGTACTGTGAAATATCTTCGGCAGTTAATTTGGCAGCAGCTTCGGTCAATGAATGTCCGGCCGCAACTTCCTCGCCCATATAACTTTTTACAGCATCAACAATTTCTCGCCGGCCCCCGTAACTAATAGCTACATTTACTTCGACGCCGTCATCTCGAATTGGTTTAAGGGCGTTTAATTTCTCGGCTAACCATGAAGGCAGTAGATCTAAAGCACCCACAGCCTTAATGTTCCAACGACCCGTGGCCGCTAGCTCGTCAACTGTATTTCCTATAACTTCTAAGAGCTCATCAATCTCTTCTTGTGACCTTTTGAAATTATCGGTTGAGAGCAACCACAGAGTTACTACCTTTACTTCGGCTTCATCACACCATCCTAAGAAATCAATGATTTTGCTCGCACCAGCTTTGTGACCGTGTGGGTCGTTTACTGTTGGATTTGATTTAGCCCATCGACGATTTCCATCAAGGATGACACCCACATGATGAGGAGTCTTTGAAAAGTCCAAGGAGCGAACTAAGCGCCACTCGTACAGTGGGTAAATAAGTGACTTAATTAATTTACGAATACTGGCGAACAACTCTACGCTCCGCGGCGAAGGATGCGATTGGCAAGGTGCCGGCAAGTATTAGCCAGAGCATCTTTGTGAAAGACCAGCGTGCTTTTGTAGCAAATTGGATTGCAGTAAGAACGTAGACCGCATAGATCCAGCCATGGACAAATGGAATCCATTCGACCTTGGATTTCCAATCCTCATTGTTAAACAGGTATGCCACTGGCAGATCGACACACCACAGTAATAAGGACATAACCCCGGCGACCAGCGCCATGATTCTAAATCTCTTGATCGCACCGCTCATGGGGTAACTCTACGACGATAGAAGGGTAGGAACAGCACAACGGCGGCCATTAACCACCAAATGACCACATAGGAAAGGTGTTGCCAGTAGAAACCTGGGATTCGTGATGTCAGCTTTTCGGGTGTGACTCGGGTGCGATCAAGGGATCCAGTCCTGGTTGATTCGCTGCTGGCTAATACATATCCGTCGTATAAATCCAGATCCGTCAGCGATGTGACAACAGCGCTATCAAGGCGGGAAATTACTCCTGCGCTATTTTCTGCACGGTCACCGTATTGGCTAGCAACTAGCAGTCCTTCAATATCAATTTTAATTGATTGCTGAATATCTGGGTTGATTAATCGCTCAGACCACAATCCACGGACAACCAAGATTGCAGAATCTGTGTTGACTTGAAGCAGTGCGACTTCCCAATCAGCTTGATTTCCATCTCCATCAACCTGATTAGGGGCTTTAAAGTTTTGAATGTACTGGCCAGTGACAAAAATGGTTCTATTGAGTGCAGTTGGTGTTAAGGAAACTCGAGGCGTAGCTACAGATTCTAGAGGCACGCTATTTGTGTCAATTGTTGTTGCAACTTTTAAACTATTTTTTAAATCAGCAGCGCGCTGTAACTGCCACATTCCAAGCCCAACAAAAATGGCAGCAAGCAAAAGAACTGCAATCACTTGAAAAGCTTTGGTAAGGAATTTACTTGCTGGTGTCATCGCTTCGATCTACACCCATAAAACGCTTATAGAAACTTCGCATCAAGAATGCAAAAGCTAGGACCAGCAAAGCTACCGTTAGCGATCCAGCCGCACCCATATCAATGTCTTTAGTCATGACATAATCATGGCATGCAATCCCAAGAGCCGTTTGACTACAACGACCGCTATGGCGTGAAAAAGGGGCGAAGCTGGATTGCCGTTGCCCTAATCACCGCAATAGTTGGTGTTGGCTGGATTACATGGGCGGGGTTGTATCACTCAAAGCCAGAGATGCGTGTTCAACTTATTTCATTTACCGTCGATAGTGATCGGGCAGTCAGTGTTCGATACTTTGTTGAACGCCAAAGCCCAGAGGCAGCAACTATCTGCACTGTAATTGCACGTGATTTCTATAAGGACATCGTTGGACAAATTGATATTGAAATCCCTGCAGGAAAAGAAAAGGTCGAACTGGTCAGCGTGGTTCCTACGCGTAGTCAGGCAGTAAATGCTGATGTTTCAACTTGTCGCGTCAAGTAAGTAACCAGTACCTTTTACCCCTTATGACACAGACATGGTTGACCCAAGAAGCTGCTGATCGCTTGCAAGCTGAGCTGACGCAGCTAGAAGGTCCTGGCCGTAAAGAAGTTACAGCAAAGATTGAAGCAGCTCGTGCCGAAGGTGACTTAAAGGAAAATGGCGGCTATCACGCAGCACGTGATGAGCAAGGCAAGATGGAAGCGCGTATCCGCCAGCTAAAGCAGATGCTAGAAAATGCTCACATAGGAACTCCACCAGCAAGTGCCGATGGCAAAGTTGGCGCAGGAATGGTTGTTACCGCAATCATCGCCGGCGATGAAATGAAGTTTTTAATTGGTTCACGCGAAATTTCATCTGGAGATCTAGATGTCTACAGCGAAAAATCTCCACTAGGTTCAGCGGTGCTGAATCAGGAAATTGGCGCAAAGGTTTCTTACACAGCACCTAATGGTCGCGAGATCTCGGTCGAAATTGTGGCAGCCGAGTTTTACGCATAACCAAAAGTTTTAAGCAGTGGCGATTTTTATAGCGCCAAAGTGGTCAGGCACATTTGTATATGGTGCTTGGTGATAGCGAATATCTTCGGAAGAAACTTTCCAGTTCTTACCTGAATTTAAAAGAGCCTCTAGAAAGACCTTGGCTTCAATTTCTGCAATGTGGTTTCCAAGGCAGGTGTGTGGGCCAAAGCCAAAGCTTAAGTGCGGATTTCGGCCACGATTAAAGTCAATCTCAAAAGGATTTGTGAAAACTGTTTCATCAAAATTTCCAGAGATAAAACTGATTCCAACATATCTGTCGTCAGGTAGATCTGCAGTAGAACTTTCTGGCACCACCGTTCTGTTCATTGCCGGTAGCGGTGTGAAAAATCGCAGAAACTCTTGAATAGCTGGGCCTAGTAACTCTGGATTTGAGCGCAGTAACTGCAGATCTTCAGGTTTGTTTCCAAAGTGCCACATGATTCCGGTGAAGAGCTTTACAACTGTGTCACGGCCGCCTGCCAGCATGACACCTGCAATTCCTCTGAATTCAGCAGCAGATATCTGTTGTCCTTCGATTTCAAGGTGTGCAATCTGGCTCCAGATGTCATCTGTGCTCTTTCGCAGCGCCTCTTCGTAGATTGCATCCAGATAACGATGTAAAACTTTGCCATCACGAACTTCAGATTCTGCAGTCCAAACATCTGGTCCCCACGAAATCCATTCATCTACATCTTGCGGGCGGCTATAGATAACACCTAAATTCTTCATAACCAGCGGAAGAGCTAACTCTTGGCCAACTTCAAGGTCCCCGTGTTGAAAGAAATCAGCAATTAGATTTTCTGTGTGGGAACGAAATTCTGGAATCAACAATTCGATAGTTGGTTTAACAAAATACGGTGCAAGTGCAACTCTGTATAAATGGTGCCTTGGAGGATCGACTTCAAGTGGCAATTGACGGTAATCGCGAACATCAGAATCACCCTGCAAGTCTGATGAGTAAGTCTGTGTATCTCGAAGTGCTTCACGAACAGCTTTGTGGCCGACTATAGTTTTGCTTGCTTTAGGGTAGAAAACTGACATTCGTAAAGGGTAAATACCTTTGCTTCAATTTACAAGGAGAACCATGAATACTTTCCGTGCAGTGGCGGTTTTCCCACATATAGCCCCTGGTGACTTGGAACAATTCTGCTTAGTTGCTACTGAGTTAATGAAGCAGATTCAGCAACAAGAATCAACGCTTAGATATGACATGTTTTTTAATCCAGAAAAAACGTGCTGCACTGTCTTGGAAGAGTTCGAAACTCCTGAAGGCGTTTTTGAACATGTAAAGAGAAATGGCGATTTGATCGCGCAATTGTCTCTTTTAGGAGGAAAGATTGAAGGCAGTGTCTTTCCCATGAGCCAGGATGGCGAAGCACTTGCCGAAATTAGGAATAACTGGGATTCAAAGTTTCACCATCATTTCATCGGTAAAACTCTGTAATCCTGAATCGACTAGCTAGAAAAGTTTTTGTACTTTCTAATGCTTAGCGGAATAAAGATCACCATCAAAAGCACCATATATAGCAATGATGTTTCGAGTGGGTACTGGCTAGGCCATGAATCAGCTGTTGCGCCAAATTCATTTTTTAAACCAAACAATTGACGGCAGGCTGCAACCATTGTTGATACCGGGTTCCATTCAGCAAAGTACTGCAACGCGCGTGGCATCCCAGTAGTCGGTGCAAAAGCATTTGATAGGAAAGTCAGCGGGAAGGTCACTAAGAATCCGACGCTTTGGACGGTTCGAGCCTCTTTAACTGACAGACCAACCAAGATTCCAATCCAAGACAGTGCGTACCCAAACATAAACAGGAACACAAATGCCAAAGTTGTTTGCACAATGCCTGATGTCGGGCGCCAACCAACTGCAAAACCGGCAGCTGCCATAACAACCAGGACCAGAATATTTAGTAACGCGTCGCCAAATGTTCGGCCAATGATTACTGCGCCTCGTGAAATTGGCAGCGATCTAAAACGATCAATCAATCCTTTTTTCATATCTTCAGCAAGGCCAATTGCAGTTGAAGCCAAAGTAAAAGCAACGGTCTGTACGAAGATGCCAGGCATCAAAAGCTGTACATATCCCCCTGGCTGACCTGAATCAATAGATCCACCAAAGACAAAGCGGAACAACAAAACGAACATCACGGGCTGAATAGTTGAAAAGACCAATAATTCAGGCACCCGGGCAAGCTGCAAAAGCTGGCGCTTGGTGATTGTTAATACATCACTAATTGCATACTTCATTTCTTGCCGCCTCTCTTTTTCTTCTTAGTCTCTTGGACAGTTTCTTCAGCCACATGTCCGGTTAGAGACAAGAAGACATCATCTAATGATGGGCGCTTTAAACCAATATCTAATGGATGAATCTTTGCTTCATCAAGTGCGCGAAGCGCGTTCATGAGCGCAACTGATCCAGTTGAAACGGGGGCACTAATAGTTCGAAGATCCAGATGTGTTGCATGTCCGCTAACGCGAGCAACAATTTCTTGTGCAGCGGCAACATCTGTATTTTCAACAGTAATCTCTAAACGTTCACCACCTACCTGTGTTTTTAGAGCATCAGATGTTCCACGGGCAATAACAGTTCCGCGATCAATAACTGCAATTTCATCTGCTAATTGATCAGCTTCTTCTAGGTACTGAGTTGTTAGAAGCAGTGTTACTCCACCTTTTACTAACTCTTGAATTACTCCCCACATATCCTGGCGTCCACGAGGGTCTAATCCAGTTGTTGGTTCATCTAAGAACAAAATCTTTGGTTTAACAATTAATGATGCTGCTAAATCAAGACGACGACGCATTCCACCTGAATATGTCTTGATGGGGCGACGTGCTGCTTCAGTTAAATCAAAACGTTCTAGTAAATCATTTGCACGATCAATTGATGGTTGGCGCCCTAAATGATACAAACGGCCAAACATGACCAAGTTATCCCAGCCAGTTAATGTCTCATCTACGGCTGCATACTGCCCAGATAATCCAATGAGTTCACGAACCTTGTCTGGATTCTTAACAACATCAATTCCGGCAACGGTTGCATGTCCAGAATCTGGTTTGAGCAATGTTGCGAGAATTCTCACAGTTGTTGTTTTGCCAGCACCATTAGGCCCAAGTACGCCTAAAACAGTGCCTTCTTCAACATCTAAGGACAAATCATTAAGGGCTACGACCTCGCCTTTGCGATAAGTCTTCACTAAGTGTTCGGCGATAACTGATTTCACACGATAACCTTACCTTCATGTCTACTAATAGCCCAATAAATGCATCAGTAAAAGAGCACTCCCACAAAGAAATTATGGTTATTTTGGGTGGGCTCATGACCGGAATGTTGCTCGCAGCACTTGACCAAACCATCGTCTCGACGGCCCTGAAAAGCATTGTTGAAGAATTTGATGGCTTGAATCATTACACCTGGGTGGTGACCGCATACCTTTTGACTTCGACAGCATCAACTCCGCTGTACGGAAAAATCTCTGACATTTATGGTCGACGTATTGTGTTCCAGTTTGCGATCGTTACTTTTCTACTTGGTTCAATACTTGCTGGTGCTTCACAAAATATGGAGCAGCTGATTGCTACTCGTGCATTGCAAGGTCTTGGTGCTGGTGGATTAATGGCACTTACCTTTGTCATCATTGGTGACATTGTTCCTCCACGCGAGCGTGGTCGTTATCAAGGATATTTCGGTGCGGTATGGGGACTTTCATCTGTCGCAGGTCCATTACTAGGAGGTTACTTCTCTGACCACGCACAGATCCTAGGCGTAGCCGGATGGCGCTGGATTTTCTACATCAACATTCCTTTTGCAATCGCTTCTCTGTTAATTACTTCGGCGGTACTTCACATCCCTAAGGTGAAACGCGAACATAAGATCGATTATCTAGGCGCCGTTTTAATGGTTACCGCAGTATGTCTAGTCCTACTTTCTCTTTCGATCTACGGACCTCAAAATGGCTGGACAGATTCTCGAACCATCGGGTACTTGGTTGTTGGGTTACTTTTAACTGTTGTGTTTTTAATGTGGGAAAAGCGCGCAGTAGAACCGATTCTTCCGCTACACCTGTTTAAGAATCACACATTCTCTATTACCTCACTTTTAGGCGCAGTTATCGGTGCCGGAATGTTTGGGGCAATCGTTATGTTGCCACTGTATTTTCAGGTCGTTAAGGGATATTCAGCAACTGAAGCTGGACTGAAGTTGATCCCTTTGATGCTCGGAATTGTCTCTACTTCGATTGTTTCAGGTAAGTTGATTTCAAAACATGGTCATTACAAGCGCTTCCCAGTAATGGGAACTTCGATTATGACTGTTGGTGTATTGCTCATGACGCGTTTGCAAATTGATACGCCTTATTGGCAGATCTCAATCTATGCGATCATGGTTGGCGCAGGCTTAGGATTATCAATGCAGACAATTGTTATTGCTCTGCAGAACTCAGTTGATTTTAGAGATATGGGAGTTGCAACTAGCTCCAATACATTCTTCCGATCACTTGGATCAGTATTTGGTACAGCCATGTTTGGATCAATTCTTACAAATCGAGTAGTGCACTATATGTCCACAGGATTTGCAGAGTTAGGAAAGAGTAATCCTGCGGCCCTTGATGGTTTTGATACCTCTAAGCTCGCTGAATTAACGACCAATACGGCAGCTCTAAAGACCTTCCCGCCATTAATCAAAGAGACGGCGCTAGAAGCTTTCGTTAACTCATTCCACATTGTGTTCTATTCAGCAGCACCAATCACAGCTATCGGTTTAATCTTCGCGTTAATGCTTCGCGAAACACCACTTAGAAGTTCTAAGGATTACGCAGCGGCACGCGAAGAAGCAGCCGGAGAATCTTTAGCTTGATTCGTTCGCCATTTAAGGAGCTGCCACGGGAGGTTTCAATCCTGGTGGCAGCATCCTTTTTTGTGGCAGTTGGATTTGGCATTGTTATGCCAGCAATACCGGTTTTTGCAAAATCATTTGGGGTAAACAATGCAGCGATCGGTTTAATGGTCTCGGCTTTTGCAATTACACGGTTTAGTTCAGGTCTAATTTCAGGCACTTTGGTAGATAAATTTGGTGAACGAGCGGTCTTTTCAACCGGTGTATTTATGGTTTCGCTTTTTACATTCTTGGCTGGGATTGCCCAAAGTTATGAGCAGCTGCTTGTTTTCAGAGCCGCAGGCGGTTTGGGTTCATCCATGTTTTCGGTTGCTGCAAGTTCGGTGATTTTGCGAGCAGTAAGTGATGATCAACGCGGGCAAGCACA